>JAFGON010000010.1 GCA_016926475.1 candidate division WOR-3 bacterium
ATTTCATATAAATTTTATAGTTTAGCCCTGAAAAAAAAATCCACTCCGAGGCATGAACTGATTCCTTATTCACGCATCATTCTTTTAGCCTACGCGATTTTGATTTTAATACCGTTTTTGTTTTTGTTTTTTCAGGAATACACATGGAACGACGAGTTGTCTTTTACCGAAAAAATCTATTCTTCTTTTTTCCAGTCAGTGACTCCTCGAACAGCAGGATTTAACACCATTGACCTGAATATACTTTCAAACACATCTCTAATAGTGATTATAGTTCTTATGTTCATCGGAACAGGCTCAGGCAGCACCGGCGGGGGCGTAAAAATATCCACGGTGACGATAGCTCTATCAACACTGATAGCCACCCTTCAGGGCAGGGAGAAGATTTCAGTCATGAAAAGGAACATTCCATACACCCAGGTATTTCGAGCTTTCTCTCTTATAACCCTTTCGATTTTGTGGATTTTCGTGATCTTTGTCTTGATTCAACTGTCTGGTCAAAGGATCACAACAGAGAGAATCCTGTATAAATTGATTTTCGAAATCGTCTCGGCTTTCGGAACGGTCGGCCTTTCTCTGGGGTCATTGAACAGCCCTACCTGCTCGTTTTCTGCGGATCTTCCAACGGCCGGTAAATTTCTTCTTATCGCCACGATGATAATGGGCAGGCTCGGACCGTTGACTTTCGGAGCCGCTCTCGTCAAGAGAACTAAATCAAAAAGGATCAACTACGTAAAAGGCTTCATGCCGATAGGATAAATTGAGACAAAACGCCATTAATTTTGTGTTGAAATTGACAATTTGTATGGTTAGAATCAAAATATGAATGATGTGGCGAATTATAAGTATTTCGGAATAATAGGTGTCGGTAGATTCGGTTTTTCCATCGCTGAGAGTCTTGTGAGAAACGGGTCGAGAGTGCTTGCCCTTGACAAGAATGAAGACTCTCTCGCACCTCTTCAAAACCTGGTTGAATCCGTGGTAATAGGAGATTCAACAGACCAGCAAACACTGATGGACAGCGGTTTTCAATACACCGACATTGTCATAATCAGTTTCTCCCAGGAACTCGCGACCAGTATTCTGACCACGATGCTTTTAAAGGAAATTGGAGTGAAAAGGATCATTGCAAAAGCGAGAAATTTTACCCATGAAAAAATACTCAGAAAGATTGGGGCAGACGAAGTCGTCCTTCCTGAAATAGATTCAGGCAGAAGATTGGCCAACAAGTTGTCATCTCCCGGATTTCAGGAAATTATTGAATTCACTCCCGGTTATTCTATTGTTGACGTTCAGGCTCCCAAATCTTTCATCGGAAAGACAATCCGAGAGCTTCAACTGAGAAACAATTACAACGTCAACGTACTTGCTGTAAAAAAGGAAGATAACACGACCAATATATCTCCGAACCCTGATACTGTCTTCGAGAAAAAGGACACCGTTACTCTCCTGGGCAAAGACGAAGACCTTAAAAGTTTTATGAGGATATAGTGCCACTAAACAACAGAGTTTTGGTTGTTGACGACGAAGAAACCCTCGCCACTTTTTTGTCAAAAATCATCGAAAACGACCCTGGTTTGAACTGCCAGGTAAAAACCGCTTTTACTGGCGAAGAAGCCCTTGAAATTATTAAATCTTTCAGGCCGGACATAGTTGTATGCGACATAAAGTTGCCAAAAATGAACGGTATTGAAGTGCTCGCAAAAGCCAAAACAATAGACCCTGAGATATATTTCGTCATGATGACCGGCTTCACATCGATAGATTCGGCTATAGCTTCGCTCAGGGAAGGCGCTTACGATTACATCAACAAACCTTTCGATACAAACGAGATGAAAGTAGTCGTGAAAAACGCTCTGTCGCAAAAAAAGTTTAAAGCCGAAAAAGAACTCCTGCTCAAAGAACTTAAAGAGAGAAATGAAACACTCGAAAAACAAAAGCTGCTGCTCGAGACAAACCTCAATGTCAGGATAGCGGAACTGAACAAGTTGCAAAAGCTTTCAAATCTTCTAAGTGAAAGTTTCGGAATATCTTCCTTGATAAAAGTCATACCTCAGGTTTTAGCCATGGCTCTCGACGCCGACGGCTCATTTCTCGCATGGTTCAACGAATACGAGAATAAATTGACCGTGAGAAACGCCTTTCAGGCAGACGATATGTTCCCCAAAGGCATGAATCTCGATTTATCTTCTCCCCCGTTCAACGAAATACTGAAAGAAAAAAAATCCCCCACAGTCGTCAACAATTATCGCTCTACATCAGGCACAACCATACCTTCTTTGGTTTTAGCGCAGCTCCTTGGAGCGGACAGACCTTTCGGCCTCGTCGGAATTTTCTACAAAAACCAACCGATCGACACAGACATAAAATACACTTCTCTCGTCTCAACCGCGGCGAGCATAATATCCCTTTCAATTAAAAACTCGCAGTTTTTTGAGACCATCAAGAAAAAAGATCTGGAAATAATCTCTTTTGTTCTCTCTTTGACAGAAACCTTCGGCCTGAGCAAGAACATACAGCAAAACATTGCCAACATCTCGGTGGATTTAGGCAAGAAATTCAACATTGAAGAAAAAAAATTAAGACAACTCCGCTACGCCACTCTTTTTATGCTTTTTGGAATATCAATCCCCGGGCTTTCGCATATAGAACAAGTTATAGACAAACTCATAGGATTGATTACCAACATGGATTTTCTCTCAGAATCCCTGTCTTACATCGTATTCTGTCAGGAAAATTTTGACGGTTCCGGAAAAAACCAAATCATCGGCGAATCCATTCCGCACACCAGCAGAATACTTCGAATAGTGTCTGATTTCGTTCTATATATGAAAAGATACACCATGGACAAATCCCTTTCGGCTGTGAGGAATGGATCAGGAACTCTTTATGATCCCAGAATAGTCGAAGCCTTCATTGGAGAGGTTTCCGAAAAAAAACTTTCAGACCGTCTTTATGCCTGATAAAGTCCGAAAACCATCGGCTTCAGGCCAATTCTACCCCTCTGAAAAAAATTCTCTTAACGAAATTCTCTCCACTCTTTTTGCCGGAAGCGGCGACTCGAATGGAAAATACACCGCAAAAGGGCTCATTTTACCACACGCGGGGTATATTTTCTCCGGAAAGACCACGGCTAAAGCGGTTGAGAAAATAGACACAAATAAACACAAAAAACCTACGCTGATAATTTTTGGTCCCTGTCACAGGTTTCCCTCAAAAGGAGCTTCCGTTTTCAAATCGGGATTTTGGGAAACTCCCCTCGGATCCGTTGAAATTGACAAAGACATATCCGAAGCTCTTATCCAACATAGTTCGCTTTTCGATGATGAGGAGCTTCCACATATGCAGGAGCACAGCATCGAAGTTCAACTGCCGTTTTTCCAATACGTTTTCAAAAACAATTTCAAAATAGTCCCTATAGCTATCGGAAACCAGGCGTCCGATTTCTGCCTCGAAGCTGGCGAAAAGCTGAAACCTTTCATCAACAGCGAATTGATACTTGTCGCCAGCAGCGACCTATACCATGGATATTCAGTTTCGGATTGCAAAAAAAACGATTCCGAAGTCATTGAGACAATAAAAAAATACGACTTGAACTCGTTGTCCAGAATAGCCGACCACGGCACCGAATCATCCCAACACGCCGGATGCGGAATAGGACCCATCATTACCGTCATGAAAGCTCTCGAAGATTCTAAAAAAGAGATCCTGCTTTGTAATCGCACAAATTCATCGGAATCGCCTTATTCCTCCGGCGGTTACGTCGTTGGATACGCTTCATTCTTCATAAGATGAAAGACGACAGCAGGGAGTTTCTCGATGAAAAGGAAAAATCAACCCTTCTGCGATCAGCGAGACAGACGCTGATCGCCTCAGCTAAAGGCGACAAAAGACCCCAACCATCAGAGCCTTTCGGAAAGTTAACCCAAAAAAGAGGTATATTCGTAACTCTCCACAAAAGAGAAGAGCTAAGGGGATGCATAGGGTTTTTGACGGGTGTCAAACCATTGTTTCAAGCAGTGGTGGAAATGGCCTGGGCTGCCTCCCGCGAAGATCCGAGATTCTTTCCCGTTTCGGAGACCGAAATCAAAGAAATTGAAATTGAAATATCCGTTCTGACTCCTTTGGAAAAAATCAGCGATATTGAAAACATCACAGTCGGAGAAGATGGATTGATAGTAAAAAAGGGTTTTTGGCAAGGACTCCTGCTCCCCCAAGTCGCTACAGAATGGGGCTGGGACAGAGAAACTTTTCTAGATCATACTTGCGTAAAAGCTGGACTATCCAAGGGATGCTGGAAATCCCCGGATGTAGAAATATTCAGTTTCAAAGCCCAGGTTTTCAGCGAATCAGATCTTTGAAAAGCATTTTCAAAAAGCCCCGTAATCAGAAATCCGGCGGATTGGCATCGGATCTGAAAAGAGTAACCCGAAAAAAACTGAACCGATGCCGCTGACAAACACCGTGTCGGCAACCGCCTTGAAACCACTCACGAAAACTTAATCGGCTGCTCCATCATCTTATTTCAAAAGAAACAGATATGCTGGAATATACGCTGACCTGTCCCGGAGCCACCGGACTGATATCCGAGTTCGTGTCCTCTCCGTAATAAGCGTAGTTCGTTGAATTTGACGCCCAATTCATCCCCCATGAATAAGCAGTGTTCCAAGTCCAAAAACTCGACTGATTTTCATATACGTAAACGGCTTCTCCTATCTGACAACCAAGTTCTCTTGCTAAGAGTTCAGCCTTTTCTTTCGCCGCCTTCAAAGCTTGTACCCTTGCTTCATTTTTCAATTCGAGCAATCTGGAGGTATGGAAATCTATACCATGGATGTAATTCACGTCGGCTTCAAGCGCCAATCCGATTAATTCGTCGAGTTTTGACATATCCCTAATGGTTACCACAATTGTCTTTCGGAAGTAGTAACCCAGCAAAGTCTGAGTTTCGTAATAGTCGTACATGGGTTCAACGCTGAAATAGTTTGCTTGAATGTCTCTCTGTTGGACACCGTAATTTTCAAGGACATCAATCAAATTCTTTAATATCAAATCATTTTGATTCTTGGCAGATCTCAGATTCTCCCCTTCAGTCTCAATTCCGAATGTTATTATCGCCTCGTCCGGAGCGACGTCAATCTGAGAATTGCCCGTTACGGTTATAGTCCTCTGGTTTTGAACATCCTGTGAATAGAGAAACGAGGCCAAAGTCAAAACTAAAATTCCGGCTGTGATGGTTTTCATCTTCTCTCCTTTTTAAAAGCTGTTTTGATTCTTTCCAAAGCCGTTTCCAATATCATTTTTGTAAGACCAAAGTTCAATCTTTTAAATTCAGCGCAGTTTGGGCTGAATTTTATTCCCTGCTCAAGAGCCACTCCTGCTTGTTTGACAAGTAAAAAATCCAACTCTTCCTCTGAAAAACCCGTGCCTTCAAAATCAATCCATGCCAGATAAGTCGCTTCCGGAGGATGCATCGAAACGCCTTCAATTTCAGAATCGAAAAATTCTATCACCTTTTTTCTGTTTTCAGACAGATAGATCATAAGATTTTCGTACCATTCATCCCCTTGAGAATAAACTGATCGAAACGTCAAAGCTCCAAAAGCGTTTGAAGTATAGAGTCCAAGAGAAAATATCTGAGAAGCGATTCTATCTCTGAGGGATTTGTTCTCTGTCATGATCGCAGACTCATGAAGACCCGCTACGTTGAAAGTTTTCGCCGGCGACAGCATGGTCAGAGAATTCATAGAGAAATCTTTGGATAGAGCAGCAAAAGGAATATGCTTGAAACCTTCATATACGAGATCTCCGTGTATCTCGTCGGACAAGACCAAAACCCCGTTCTCCAGGCAAATCTGACCCATCTCTTGCAGCTCTTTTGAGGTCCATACTCTTCCCACTGGATTGTGAGGGCTACACAAGATAAAGATTTTTGCTCCGCTTCTACAAAGTTTACTGAAACCTTCAATGTCGGGTGTGTATCTGCCACTTTGATCCCTGACAAGATGGTTGAGAAGAGTTTTCCTGCGGTTCAACTGTATTACATCAAAAAAAGGCTTGTATACCGGAGGCTGAATTATGACGCCGTCACCTAATTCGGAAAATTCCCTTATGCAAAGTCCCAAAGACGTCAAAACAGAGGGACTGTGAATATAGCAGTCTTCAGATACATCAAGTCCGTGCCTTTTTCTCATCCACTTTTGAATTGATCTAAAGTGATTTTCGGGCCTGAGTGTATATCCGTAAATCGGATGGGAGGCTCTCTCTTTTAAAGAGATGACAATATCCTGGCAACATGTCAAGTCCATATCCGCCACCCACAAAGGCAGGAGGTCAGGTTCTCCAAAAAATTTTTCAGCAAAATCCCATTTGTAGGAGAGGGTGCCTCTTCTTTCTATGATACCGTCGAAATCGATCACTTGATCTCTATTCCATCCAGTTTTTCATCGTAAAACATTACGGAATCACTATCTGTGAAGTATTTCTCCAGGTCAAATCTGTAAATGGATAAAGCCTGTCCCAGGTCCAAGACGCTGAAAGACCTGCTCCCAGGGTTTATCACCACTTCGGTTTCGAGCCAGTTTTCCTCTCCGGCTTTTTTTGCGGCGTAAACCATCGCCTCTTCCATTCCTCCGATTTCATCCGCCAGGCCTATTTCAACAGCGTCGTGCCCCGACCAGACTCTTCCCCTCGCTATCGCGTTGATCGAATCGTATGAAATGCCTCTCTCGTCCGCGACTTTCATGACGAAGCTCTCGTAAAAATCCAGCACCTCTTCTCTGTGGAGTATTTTCTGTTCTTCAGTCATGGGAAACACACCCGACCACATGAAGGTGTTTTCCGAAGTCGAAATCGTGTCAAATGTCAGACCGACATTTTCGAGCAAGCCTGAAAACGCCATTTTCGCGCTGACAACTCCTATCGACCCAGTCAAAGTTCCCGGATCACAAAATATTCTGTCCGCCCCGCATGAAATATAATATCCTCCGCTGCCTGCCACTCCTCCCATCGATATTATAAACGGTTTCTCCTGGGCGCAAAGGGTAACTTCTCTCCAGATGAGATCCGAAGCGAGCGCGTCTCCTCCCGGTGAATTGACCCTCATCACCACAGCTACGATTTCATCGTCCTCTCTCGCTGATTTTATTATTCTGACGAGGGTTTCAGACCCCATGACTTTACCCCCCAAAAAAGGCAGAGGATTTATGCCACTTTCGCCAGTGTTTATTGATCCTTCAGCGACAATTAGGGCAATTTTCGGTTTTCGCTCCCAGACGTCTTGTCGATAATTTATTTCGGAAATATACGTGGCTTCCTTAAATCTTCTCCCGTAGTTATCCTTTACGTAATTTTCAAATTCATCTTCATACATCAAGCCGTCTACAAGTCCTGCCGAGAGGGCTCTTCTCGCGCTGAACGAGCCTCTGTTGATAAGCGACGTGACGGAGTCAGACAACAGATTTCTCGAATCGACGATTGAACTCCTGTAACAATCCCAGTTGTCGTTTATAATTTCTGCGAATTGTTCTCTGCAGGGATCCGACATGCTGTCGTTGACAAAAATTTCACCCGCCGACTTGTATTCTCCAATATACTGCACATCTGCAACAATTCCATATTTATCAAACCCTCTCGCCAAAAAAGGCAAAGCGACGCCGAATCCGTTTACCTGCATGTATCCTTCAGGGTATATGTATATCTTGTCAGCCGCGCAAGCCATGTAATAGCTTAGATCGTCGAAATTCCTCGCGTAGGCGATAACTTGTGTTCCTCGATTTTTATACATACTTACCAATTCAATGATTTCCTGGGTTTGGGCGATGTCGAGGGTATAGCCGTCTAAATGGAGAACCATGCATGAAGGTGGCTGAATTTCGAGCCCTTTTCTAAGGGATTCGACCAAAGTCCAGAACCTCTGTTTTTTTGGAGAGAAGAAGAATAGAGACATCGGGTCTTCAGGATATTCTCTCCCCAAATCGAGGATCAGATTCGGCCTTGGTTCCGGAACGAGGGAATATTGGTGCCTCGAATCGAGCCTTATGAAGGAAATACCAGAATGGATTCTATTTTCATCGTCGAGCATCTGAGCGGTTCCGAACGTTGTCTTTCCGAAAGAAGTCTCTATGCCCAGTGATATTCTTTCATCCCTGTCTATGGAAGCCGAGACGCGAAGTCCTTTCACAGGTTCGACCATCACACCCGCCGAATACGGCAAACTGTCGAAATCAGCGTCTTTTTCATAGACAACACCGCCCGAAAGCGTAAACCTTTCGTTTCCGCCGAAGGGTCTAATGGCTCCGCCTAATAAATAGCGGGTATCATATTGTCTTTGAGTCGAAAATACATCCTCCAATTTTATTCCGAGCGATATCCATTTTAAAGGGCGCGACAAAAAGCCGACATCCAGATGGTTTTCTCCGTTATGGTGCCTGAAAGTGGTGCCTGCCATAAGAGTGTTGCCTTTAAAAACATCATTTCCAAAAGAAATATGATAAGCGTCTCCGATTTCTCCCCAAGAGCATCCTGCTGAAAAATTTCCCGCTCTCAAGTAGAAATCACCGTAAAATTTAACAGCAGAATCAGTGTTCACGATGTCAAACCGCAAAGACGTCCCGTGTTGAACAGAAAGACCGGCGGGATTTATAAGACCCGCGTCAGGACCGTCGGGTACCGCCGTAAAAGGAATATAGTAGTTTTCACCAAAAAGAGAAAACGCGACAAGCAACAAATTAAAAATCATACTTTCCCCTCCGCTGGTTCTTTATGCACCGACCCATGACAATTTAATTTTCCCCAGTGTTTTTCGTGAAGCTTTTTAGCTTCTTCCATTTCGTATTCGGAATTTCCGTGCCTGCAAATATGACAACAAATTTTTTCGCTGATCTTTTCAACTCTGATGTTGAATATTTCAAAAACTTCTTTTCTCATGTAAAACACTCCAAGCGTTTTGAAAAGACCATTGAAAATGTCGTCTCCGGCTATGATAAGTTTGTCTCCCCTTTTCAGGTTGAAATGAACAGTGTCTAGGGCTTTGAGGACAGACTTCACAAATGATTTAATCTCTTTGAATTTATCGTCTTGAATGTTCCTGTCTGATTCAAGGCTTTTCAGTATCTCGATGAGTAAGGACAGTTCATCCCCCGAAAACTCGATATCCTTTTCCTTCAGCTCTACTTTTATCGGCATTTAAGTCTTTTCCTTTCGCCTTTATTTTTATCTAATTTTTATCATCTTAGAAGTCTCTGAAAAATATCCGCCAGCGTTCAACCTGTAAAAATAAAGGCCTTGAGGCAGCATTTCTCCGTTGTACCTGACCGTATGAAAACCCGGGGATAAATTGTAGTTCAATTTCATCTCGTCAACTTTTTGCCCCGCGGAATTGAATATCTCGACAGTCATGGATGATTCATGGGGCAGGGAAAAAGCGAAGTGGGTTTCAAAGACAAAAGGATCCGGAAAATTCTGATAGACCATGAAGCCATTTGACGTTACGGGGGGATTTTCATCCACACCGGTTGCGCCTTCGCCCGTCGAGAAACAGAATACGCTCCCGTCGTCGAGGCCTACGAGAATTTCATCTCCGGTAATTCCGTCAATGGAACCGATATTTTCCACAGTGTAGATCCTGTTTCCGAGATCTGAATAGTATATTAGAGAATCCCCGCCTCCGGAATAGATGTAGAGCATACCCGATTGATCCCCTGCAACCGCTTCCTCGATGCCGTCACCGTCTATGTCGCTTACAGGGACAACCCCGTAACTCCTGTAATCCTGGGTTGGCATAAACCATAGAGTTGAACCGTCCTTTCCCTCTAAACAGAATATCCCTGAAAGTGATGAGAAGTTCGCCACTATTACATCGTCGTATCCGTTCTGATTCACATCGCTGATGATGTGCATCTGTATAATTCCGGAATATCCGCTGCCTATCGAAGCATGCCAAACCATAGAACCGGTTTCGCCGTCTATCCTGTATATGTCTTCCCAGTAGTTCGCCGCTATGACGTCCGAAGTGCTGTCCTCAATTTGCAGTTCAAGAAGTTCCTTGGCTCCGGATGTCGTTCCGTCGAACTGCCAGAGGAATGAGCCGTCTGAACCGTCAAGACCCCTGACGAATTGAGTCGTACCGTCCCCTCCGAACCCCGCGGCTACGTCAGGCGTGCTGTCGCCTGTCACGTCTCCGAGCGAAACCACCGAATAACCTGATGATAGCCCGGAAACGCCGACATAGTAACGCCACAGGCTGTCTCCCGTCGCTCCGTTGAACAGGAAAACGGATTTATACCCGTTCCCATCCTGGTTTGAACTAGATATCGCAACTACATCCACGGTCCCGTCTCCGTTGAAATCCCTCCGGGCGTCCACCGCACCAAATCCGCCCATGTATGGATTGTAATCGTCTCCATAAGACCAAATAACTTCTCCGTCGATTCCGGACAGAGCATACACGTGTTCATTGCCGCCGTCAGTGCAAATAACCACATCGTCCACACCGTCACCGTTGAGGTCCTCTGCCGGCTGAACGGCTTTTTGAGCGGAAAACATCCCGTTTAGGCAAATAGATCCAGTGTTGTTGTCGTCAACGCCGGTGTTGAAAGTCCAGAATGTGTCGGCGTAGCCTGAGCTCGCGCCGTTAATGCAAATAGTCCAGTAGTTTTCCGTGCAGATTACAAGATCCGATATTCCGTCTCCGTTGACATCGCCGATCTTTTTCAATCCTTCCACTTTTTTATCGTTATAGCTTGTGTAGGGGTTGTCCGGGACCAAGTATTGCCAGAACATATACCCGAGAGAGTAATTTCCTGAAAAACCCTCTCCGTTTAAAACTACACCAGATATTGGAATTGAAGGGTCGTCCGAATAAATCTCGAGGGTGTCCCAATAGTTGCCCGTTGCTTGGGGATTGAACCAAACCCTGACTGTCGAGTTGCTGTCCGGAAGGATTTCAAGAGGTAAGCTTCCGGACTGAACCGAAAATGGAGGCGAAATGGAAAAAGAATCAATGTTCAGACCGATAATTCCCCTGTTGTAGAGGCATAAATTCCAGCCTGTCAGACCTTCTCCTCCCACCCACACAGTGCCAAAAGCATGGGATTGAGCCGAAAGCTCAATGTGTTGTTGCCCGTAGAGCCCGGCACCGGAAAACTCCAATTCTATTAAGGTGTCAACCGGATCGTTTGAATGTATATAGCCGATTTGCTGGTAATGACCGTATGAATCGGGAGAAAAGAAAAATTCCACAGCGGAGTTCTGCAGGGGCAATACTGAAACGGGCAAAGAAGTTATAACGCCGAAAGCATCGCCTTGTATCTGTATGTTATCTATAATCAACTCCGCTGTGCCGTTGTTGAATACACTCACGGTAGAGTAAGAAGTATCAGAAAGGACTGTTTGGGAAAATTCAATTGAACTGTCGCCGAGTGCGATGTCGGGAGTTCCTCCTGAAAGATCGATTTTGTAAATAAGCCCAGAGTTGTATCCTATCAACCACAGATATTGCCCGTCGAAAGCCAAACCGTATGGATACTGTGGAGCGTTGATAGTCTTTACCACCCCTCTGCCCAAGTCAAAGTTTAAAAAAAGTGAAAACATGAAAACAAAAAACAATTTTGCCTCCTTGCTTTAATGTCTAAAATACTATAAACATTTTACAACATCGTCAGGTATTTTCAAAATGGTGCAAAACAAGTTAAAAATTCTCGCTTCTCGTACGGACGGATTAGGGGACCTCATACTGACCTTACCGGCTATCGAGGTTTTAAAAAAACAGGCGCCTCAATCCAGTCTCGATTTTGTAGTGAGAAATGATCTCACTGCTGTGACCGAAAAATCACCTTTCATAGACAGGACTTTTGGAACAGATATTTTAAAAAATCCCGCCTTGAAAGATGAAAAATACGACTTGTCAATCATGTTCAACTTTGAAAAGAACACAGCTTTCCTCATCAGAAAAACAGCGAAAATAAGATGCGGAAGATTTTCAAAGCCTTTATCTTTTGTTCTTTTAAACAGAGGCTTGAGACAAAAAAGGTCCAGAGCAGAAAAAAATGAAGCCCAATACAACATAGATCTGGTCAGACACGCTTTTGGAGAGGACATTGAGGAAGAACCTAGACCCAGAGTATTTTTCGATCTAAAGCAAATTCAGATACCTTTTGACGATTTTATCGTAATCTCACCGCAGATGAAAGGAAGCGCTAAAAATTTCGACGGCAGAGTATGGAAAACTATTGCGAAATTATCGGCGAATTCTAATCAAAACGTAGTTTTGACAGGTGAGAATACTGACAAAACTATTTTGGACATCAAATCTGTTCTCGGCGGCAAATGCCATGATTTAACAGGTAAAACATCTTTGAAAGAGCTCGGTTACGTTCTGTCAAAAGCGAATCTGGTCATCGCCCCCAGCACGGGGACTCTCCATTTGGCAAACGCTCTCGGCTCGAAAATATTCTCAATATTCCCCGGGTCGGGCTCCACTTCATTTGCCAGATGGCATCCCTGGAAGTACCGGGGTCAAATTCTCATAAGCGAAGAAAACGGCGCGGGATTTCTCAGGGTTGAAGACGAAAGGATATCAAAAGCATTTTCCGAGCTGATATAAAAAAAGCCGCTCAAAGAGCGGCTTTTTCTTAGACATCATATTTTTTCAGTCAGCCTGCCAGAGAATCAAAACGTGTTTGTGTTTGCCGGGGTCTTCCCATGTAATCGGCTTACCGTCTTCTCCGAAAGCAATAATACAGTATTTCGGAGGGAGGACATATACCTGTATGTCGCCAGGATTAGAAGTTCTTCCGGCTATCCAGGATGTGTCGCTGTCATCGTCTTTGTCTATGAAAGACGGTTTGAAACTGTTTTGAGAATATTCGTAGTATGAATACGAGATGAAAGGTTTTTCTACTTCCACACTGTCTCTCGGATCTGGTTTTCTCTGACCTCTTCGAGTTTCAAGTTCAGGAGGATCCGGCCAAACATAATTAATTTTTATGGCTCCAATCGACTCGAAATTGGACGGCAGTTGGGGACGGTTCGATACGAGATAATCAGCTATCGTAAAGTTGAAAAGCCAGCCCGAAAATTCATCTTGGGATTCAGGAGGTATGGTGTCGAGATAAAAAATGCTCCTGTCCGCGGAGAGTGAAAGCGAGAGAGAAGGTGTTTTATCGCCTCCCTCCCAGGCATCGTATCTGACCCTTTGCGTTGAAGGGTCTATTGATATAATTATTGAATCATCGAGAACTTTCGGCATGTTCTGCTCATTGCCGGCTTGCCGCCAGAGGGACAAAACCTCTTCGGAAGGATCGTAGACCCACTGCCCTCCGTCAGCGGTGTCCCACCTGACAGGCAGGGGTTGTCTTGTTTCGACCAGAGATGATTCCGCTTTGATCAGTTGTATTTCAGCTGTCCTCTGAGAAAAAGGGTTTGATAAGGAAGGCGAAATAAAAGAAATAATATCGTCTTTGCTTTCCGGAAGTTGAGAAGAATATACCCAGCTGCCTTTGGTCTCATCCCAGTATGATTCGGATTTCTCGTACATGAACTTCTCTATAGCTTTTCTGACAGTATAGAGATTCGTCCTCGCTTCGCGGAATTTCATTTCAGCCCTGAGGGCTTTTTGCTGAGGAAACACCAGAACAAATACGAGTAAAATTCCTAGAATAACTATGGTTATGTCGAGTAAAATTTTATAAGCTTTTCCCATTTTCCCTCCATTTCTCAGACATATCAGCTTATACCTAAACGACTTTTCCCAATACAAATATCAGTTAAGTTTTATAACACTTAAGCGCAAAAAAATCCACAAAACATATCATTCCGCAAAATTTATCGGAATCACTGTCTGAGATTGCACAGGAACTCCGTCTTCGGTCGCCGGTTGAAATTTCGCTCCCATAGCGGCGCTTTGAGCTTCTGCGTCAGCAATGGGGTTGCCGGAAGAGCCGACGACCTCCGCCGAAGTAACTGTTCCGTCCGATCCTATGGTCACCCTGACGAAAGCTCTGGTCAGGCCCATGCCTTGAACCGACGTCGGCAATGACGCCACGGGAAGCCTTATCGGAGTTGGATTCGTCCGGACGACTTCCACTGCCGGCTGAGTGTCGACTGGAGCGGTCACCGATGATGCTGTGTCGGTTTCAGGCTCTTCAATCAACGCTCCGGTGACAGTTGTGACTGTTATTACCGTGTCTTCTGCGATTTCTGTCTCGGTGGTCTCAGGAGGGGTTTCTTCAACTGCCACCGTGTCGAGAAGAGGAGTTTCTTCTTCACCGGTAGTCACGGCCTCCTCAAGAGCTTCTCCCGTGGCTTCAAGCTCAATTATACCAGAATCTCCAGCAGAGCCTAAAGACGCCAAAGCGCCGCTGTCAGAAAGTGTCAAAACTCCGGCGATCGCCTCTCCGCCGGGGAAATACATGTCTTGTATTGATAGAGCGGCAATCTTTTCCCCGGTTTCGACTCCAGCCAGGCTGTTTTCCATTACATTGAGTTCGTACGGAGTGAAAAGAAGCGTGTAGGGCTGTTCGTCATATACTATTTTCTGAAACCTGTCCCAAGCTTTTTTTGTCTGTCTTCTGTCCAGAAGGGATGTGGCTTCATTCAGAAGAGAATCCACTTCAGTCGAATTGAAAGAAGCAAAATTTATCGAGCCCTCCCTGCCGAAAGCTTCTTTTGGATGTATGACGCCTTCGTTTACAAAAGCGTAGTCGAGAATATACCCGTGATATCCTCCGAATTGAAGCTGAGTTTTTACGTATTTTTGAGTGTACGACAACTGTATACCAGTGGTCACATAAACTGAACAGACGAGTCCTACTTCTCCCAAGTCTTCGGCAACCCTCTGTAAAATCGCTTTGCCCGAATTGTCAAAAGCCATGAGCTTTATCACGAGAATTTTCCCGTCGTATTTTCTCGCGTGGATTGAATCGTTGGGTAAATTCTGTATCTCTCTTCTTCCGGGTCTAATTTCTACTTCGGTCTGGGCGTAAGACGTATAGACCCATTCTCTCTCTTTGAGCCCGAGTGAATCGAGAATCATGTTTGAAAGATTAACATCGTAAGGTATTGGATCGAGTTCGGAGTTAACCGCCCAAAATTCTGTCGAAAGCGGTGTTGTAGGTATTCTTCCCTGTCCTCCGAGAAATTCTTTTATTATGTTTTCCCTGTTTATCGCCGCCGTCAAAGCGTATCTGAAACGAGGCAGAGTGTAAGGCTCTAACGTGTTGGTCCAGCCAATCGCGTAATACCTTTTTCCCGCCTGGTCGGTTTGAAGAGAAAGCCCCTCGTAACCGCTGAGAATGGAAGCGTAAGACGGGAAGATGTTCATAGCTATGTCGATATCCCCTCTTTCAAACGATCTAACCATGTCTCCGGAATTTCTGAAAAAATAAAAATATACCGAATCAAAGGCGGGTCTTCCCCTGTAGTAATCTTCGTAATAAGCCAATACTATGCCTTTGCCGGGGGATTTACTCGACAATTTGAAAGGCCCGTTGGTGACCGTGGCTTCCGGATCGATACCGAACCCCGTCGCCAAAAACTCATCCCAAGTCGTCACTCCCGTGAAAACATGAGACGGGAGGGGATAAATGTCGCTGTCAATTAATTCGTTGGCGTACGGTTTTATAAAATTGACTTTTACGGCGTATTTTCCGAGTATTTCCACAGAAGATATGTTTTCCAGGAATACTCTGTAAGGAGTCTCTATGTATGGGTTTTCTGAGATTAAATCGTAGGTGAATTTGACGTCCAAAGCCGTGACTTCGACTCCATCCGACCATTTTACGCCTTTTCTGAGATAGTAAACTATTGCTCCGAGATCTTCTGAGAATTCCCACTTTTCAGCGAGTATCGGGGCAATTTTTCCTTCTGCTGTTCTAGAAATAAGAGGAAGGAAGAGCTGTTCCGAAACAGGATTTTTTCCCGTAAACATAGGGTGCAGCGGTTGATTTGACCTCGGAATGTCGCTGCCGGTCAACCCGACTTTCAGAACTCCGCCTTTGTCTCCAGTCAGCTCTATCACCGAACTTCTCGTGCAACCTGCGGACAGAGCAAATAGCGCAATAACGGCGACGCAAAATAATGGGAAAAATGATTTGAAAATTTTCATGCCTCCCCCCTGAAAGCGTTATGATTTTTTACTTTTAGAAGCGTATTTTTTCATAAATCTTTCAACTCTGCCGGCTGTATCGACAAATTTCTGTTTGCCAGTAAAATAAGGGTGACACGCGGAACAGATTTCCACATTAAAGGAAGGTCTCGTGGAATAGGTCTCGATTATGTTCCCGCAAGCGCAAGTTATAGTGCATTTCTGGTATTTAGGGTGAATTCCCTTTTTCATCTCTCCTCCTGATACTTATACTACACTTATTCTAAACCTTTTATTCCAAACATTCTTTGCATTTGTCTGTGGACATGATTCTAAGATTATACCTTTTCTTCGGATAAATCAAACTACAAAATTACCCGTTCATCGCTCCGAGAAATTCGTCGTTTGTCTTGGTCTTCCTTATTTCTTTTATCAACGTCTCCATAGCTTCAACAGATGTCAAATCGTTGAGAAATTTCCTTAAAATCCATACTCTTTTAAGTTCTTTTTCGGACAGGAGAAGCTCTTCCTTTCTGGTGCCTGATTTATTCAGGTCTACAGCGGGGAATATTCTTTTGTCAGCAATTTTCCTGTCCAAGACTATTTCCATATTTCCAGTTCCTTTGAACTCTTCAAAAATCACTTCGTCCATCCTGCTTCCGGTATCGATAAGGGCAGTAGCAAGAATTGTCAAACTGCCTCCCTCTTCGACGTTTCTCGCGGCTCCGAAGAACCTTTTGGGCTTGTGAAGAGCGAGAGAATCTACTCCGCCGGACAGGGTTTTACCGGAATGAGGAATGACCGCGTTATGCGCTCTGGCAAGCCTTGTTATCGAATCGAGCAGTATAACCACATCGTACTTCATCTCGACCAGTCTTCTCGCCTTTTCAAGCACAATATTCGCGACCTGGGTGTGGTGTTCGGAGGGTTCATCGAAAGTTGAACTAATAACCTCTGCGTTTACTGATCTTTTCATGTCCGTTACTTCCTCAGGCCTTTCGTCTATAAGTAGAACTATCAGAATGCACTCAGGCTGGTTCAGCAGGATAGAATTCGCTATCTGCTGCAAAAAAATTGTCTTTCCCGCCTTGGGAGGGGAAACAATAAGCCCTCTTTGCCCTTTTCCTATAGGAGCGAGAAGATCAACTATCCTCATGGAAATATTGTCCTCTGAATCGTTGTTTCTTTCGAGGATTAACCTCTGCGTGGGATACAATGGCGTTAAATCGTCAAAAATAATTCTATCTCGTGCTGTAGCCGGGTCTTTGTAGTTTACCAACTCCACAGAAACCAAAGCGTCATTCTTTTCGTTCGTCCTCGGAGGCCTGGCGTATCCGAGTACCGTATCCCCGATTTTCAAATTGTATTTATCGATTATGTTTCTCGTGACGTATACGTCGTAGGGGCTTAGAGTATAGTTGTACCTTGAAAACCTTACAAAGCCGTATCCGTTTATGACATCGAGAACCCCTTCAACCTTTCTCAATGTTTCCTTGAAAACCATTCTCGGCTTTTCTTTCTGGTATTCAACTGCCGGTTCGTTTTCTTGTTTTGGGGGCGTCTGGGTCACTGATTCATTCCGGACGTTTTCTACCTCTCCCACGGGAACAGCGTCTGCGTTTTCAACATCTGGCAAAGGATCTACGACAGCAATTTTCTGAGGCTCGTCTTCCTGCTGATTTAGCTCCGAATCTGCTGTTTCACTGATGGTCTCTTCCTTGGTTTCATCAACCTTCTCTTCATTGGGAATCTGGGTTTTTTTGGAGGTTTTTGTCTTTCTTTTTTTAATTTTTGTCTCTTCTTTGACTGCCGTGTCGGCTATTTCATGAATGATTTCAACTTTATCCATGATTTTGCGTTTTCTCCTTTTTTGTGAAAATTCAAATACTCTTCTAAAAGAAAATGAATTCGAGATGGGGTGAAAAGTCTGATGTTTCATTTTTCACCATATTTCATATCTTGTCAACTTTTTTTTAAGGAAGAATCAGAAAATCAATGCTCAAGGGATTCGATTATTCTCGACGCCATCCCTGATATCGTCGATAGTTCAGTGAAATAAGGGGATCCACGGTCAAATTCCCTTTGCAGTGACTCTGCGTGCTTTTTGATGAAAGAGATTTTTTCAACTACATCTATTTTACCTGAAAATGATTCATTTCGTTTTTTTATTCCGTATATTTCTTCCTCCGGCAGAAGGAATACACTCTCGATTTTCTCTGATTTTTTGTTTTCTTTTAAGAATTCCTGGACTCTCGCTGTTTTTCCCTTGTCACCCTTCAGGAAAAATGGTGGGTCTTTGCCTGAAAATATTATGTCATAGTCCATCGATGTTATCTTTTCTCTTCTCAACAAATAGAGAACCTGGTAGAAAAATGACATGGTCTGAAGCATTGATTTATCTTCGGTTTTCTTGTCGAGCAAGATCAACGCCGAGGGTGAATTCGGCTTATCCCCCAGAAGGAAAAAACAAAGGGGTTGTTTTTCGAAAAAATATACCCCTTCGCAGATTTTCGATGAAAGCTCTGTCAGAGATTCACTGGGAGTGAGCTCTTTGGGTATCTCGTCGGTATTTGTTTTGCAGAGCACGAGAGTGTTGTTCAATGTCCTAAGATAGACTCCGAATTTATCACTCGAAACAGTTGAGAGAATTTTTGAAAAATGGGTATTTGCCATAAACGGTTTTTGTTCAATTTCATCAAAGCATTTTAAAACAATATCGAGGTAGTTCAAAATTCCCTTTCTTTGATCTCTCTTCTCTTATATTATTTATATCTATAATATCGAGATGTCAAGGTAGCGCTTTTTCAGAAGGAGGAGAGATGAGTGATCTCGGAAATACAATAAGAAATGCCGGCGACTGGTTGGCAAAACACGTACCCGGATTCGCCGGCTATGTAAAAAGAGAGGAGCGGAGGGCCGCCGACAAACTCTATAGAGATTATTTGGCTTCCCTTCTCACTCAGAGCAGGGCTCATCTTTCAAGGGCTACTGTAACGCTCACCGACCAGCAGGACTTCGACTCTCTTAAAAAGCTTTCCAGAATAGACGGTAAGCTCGAAACAAACACAGACAGAATCAAGTTAGCCGACTATGGATACACCGGATGGTTTGACGTCGTTCAGATAGACCAGGAACAGCTTGCCAAGATATATGAATACGACGTCAATTTAGCAAGGTTCGTCGACGAGATTTCTGAACACTGCAAAAGATTAGAAACAGCTTCCCATGAAGAAATCGGATCTATTCTCACCCAGCTCAGCCTTTCTATCGATTCTCTTGAAGCAAAACTCAAAGAGAGGGACAACCTTTTTTCAACCGGCATTAACAGAGGAGAATAATAATGGCATTCGGCAATTTGAAACTGATGGACCTCATCGAGTACCATGACTCTACAGGAGACATTATGGTGCACAGGGTCCCGGAGCAGGGTTCCGCTGAGACAAAATTGGGAAGTCAACTCATAGTCAGAGAAGACCAAAAAGCCGTCTTTTTCAGAGATGGACAAGCCCTCGACGTATTCGGTCCCGGAAGGCATACTCTGACCGCCGCAAACCTCCCCATCTTGTCAGGTCTCTTAGGAAAATTATTCGACGGAAGAAGCCCGTTCAGAACCGAAGTGGTCTTTGTCAACACCAAAACTTTCACAAATGCCAAATGGGGAACGCCTGAACCTTTGCCTTTCAGGGATAAAGACCTCAAGTTTGTCAGAATAAGAGCTTTCGGCGCATATTCCATGAGGATTATCGAGCCTCAGCTTTTCGTGAACAAAGTCGTCGGGTCCCAGGGAAGATATTCAAGAGAACAGATAGAGGATTTTCTGAGAAACCTAATCATCGCGAGGTTCGCCGACTTCCTCGGAGAAGTAGCTTCAAAAGGCGTATCAATATTTGATTTGGCAAGCAACTATGATGAAGTCGCAATAGGTGCCAAATCCAGAGTTCAGGGGGACTTTGAGAAATACGGACTTGAACTGACTGATTTTATGATAAACGCCGTAAGCCTTCCCGAAGCGGTTCAAAAGATGATAGACGAAAGAGCTTCGGTGGAAGCCATGGGCGGACTTGGCGGATTCACGCAGTATCAAGCCGCGAGCGCTTTGAGAGACGCGGCAAAGAACGAAGGCGGAGGAGCCGGAGCCGGAGTCGGTATGGGAGCCGGACTTGGCATGGGTTTGATGATGCCCGGAATGATAAATCAGGCCATGCAAAATGCCACACAACAGCCCACACAAAATCAGGCGACAATACAATGTCCTAACTGTCATGCGGTTATTCCGGCAAAATCAGCTTTTTGTCCTTCATGCGGGAAACCGGTACAAACTACCAAAATCTGCCCTCATTGCAACAGCCAAATACCTGCTGACGCGAAATTCTGTCCTAATTGCGGGAAAGAAGTCACCGCGCAATTGATAAAATGCCCGCATTGTCAAAAAATGATCCCCGCTGGGTCGAAGTTCTGCCCTGAATGCGGAAAACAGATTTAGTAAAAAAAACTCAAAACGGGGAGCATCATGAACAGATTATTTTTTTCGGCGATGTTGATATTTTACGGCGTTAATATCTGCGCTTTCAACGCTTCTATATCGCCAGGGGTTTCAGTCCTGTCTTCCGATTATTTCGACAACGGGCGAACCCTTGCAATCGGAACCCAATTCGGGAAAAAATTCGCCGGTTTTTACCCTTTTTCAGAATTTTCTTTCATCCAAGCCAGGGGCGAAAAGAGAGATGATTTAAGTCTTACGATATTACTTCTGAAAGGCGGTTTGAGAAGGCATCTTTTCAACCTGACGCCGAGAAACGATATCTCTTTTGCTTTTGCTACGGGTGTTTCATTGACTAAAATCAGCACCGAAAATTCTTCTGAGACATCGTATATTCCGTGGATTTTTCCGGCTTTGGGTTTGACGTTTGAATTGAATCAAAGCGTCGGAATAATCGGAGATTTTTCTTACGGCATTTCTCTGGAAAAATCCCGCTCTTCTCTGATAATGTTGGGGCTTGGCTTAAAGGTTGGGAGTTGAAATGAAAGCCGTCATGATTATTTCTATTGTAGTCGTTCTTTTCATAGGGTGTTCAAGCGAAACGAATCTTTCGCGTTTGTCCGAGGAATACTTTCCCTTTCCGGACACGGGAAGTTTCTGGGTTTACACCGACTCCGCGAACAATACAGTGACGGTGTCCGTCACGCAAGTCAATTATTTCTACGAAGGAAGATATTGTTCGGTCTGGGATTTCAACGGGACAAATTTCTACGCATGGAAAGACAATGGGTCTGTGAAAACCCACAGAAAAATGATCAAAGACTTCGGAGGTTATTCTTATATCGTCGAAAACAGATGGGCGGATTTGTTTAAGCTCCCGTTTATCGACGGCGACAGGTGGTCAGAGATCTTCACCAACAGCCTGAACATTGCAGGGTCAATTTACGATGTGAAAATAACAACTGGCGTCACCCTGGCAAAACTCGACAATTACACAGTTCCCGCAGGAACATACAACAGCTGTTATCGAGTGCAGATTACCGAAAACATTGAAGAATCCTCGTCTCTGACCGGCAACCATATTTCGACATACACGAGGAGTTATGTGTTGGCGCCTTCGAAAGGGATAATCTTTTTCAGCGATTCCACAGGAGAATATTCTCTGACCGATATCGAGCTTAACTGACGAAAAATGCCTTTTCCAACATACGCCGGCGTTTTGTTGTGGCAGGTCTTTTATGTTGTCTCGATAGTCTTAGCGCGGAAAAGAAATAACAATTATTTCCTCCTTGTATCAGGCTCAGGGCTGTTGGCGCTTTCTCTTTTCTGCAGAATTTCACAAGTCAACGAAATGTTTTTTTCTTCTTTCGTCTTTCTCAACATTTACGTATTTTTCATTTTTCTTGAAAAACACAAAGCCCTCGCTTCGTGGTTCGCCGTCGCTTCTTTATTTTCATTCCGGCTCCTGGATCTGGACTCAGCCTTCGGCTTCGCCTTTCAAAACGGCGAAATCCTCTACCGAGGGGTCAACTGGAATATAGTGGGAATTTTCACGGGCACAATGATTCTCGCTGACCTTTTCATGAAATCCCGGGCTCCGGAATTCATATCCGAAAAAATCACAAAAAAAGCCTCTACCGCGGGTTTCGCGTTGGTCCTCGTATCGGCGTTTTCCGGTGCTATATCGATATTTTGCGAGAATGTAGCCGCCCTGCTGATTGTCGCTCCTGTCGCTTTCAGCATAGCGGAAAAACTAAAAGTATCCCCTTTGCCTTTTCTCGTCTCCTCGGCAGTTTTTTCAAACCTTGAAGGAGCTTCTACTCTGATCGGAGATCCTCCCAGCATAATTCTAGCGGTCAATACAGGCATGAATTTCAACGATTTCTTTTTCAAACTCGGAAGACCCGGGATTTTTTTCGCGGTTCAATTAGGCGCTTTAGCTGGGCTAAGCTTTCTTTATTTCAAGTTCAAAAACCTCAAACAGCCCTTGGAAAAGGTTGAAGAAACTAAAGTCCTCTCCTGGGTTCCTGCTTTTCTTTTGATCTTCCTCACGTTGGGGCTGGTTTTTCTATCCGTGCTTAAGCTCGGTTTTGATTTCACGGGAGGAATTCTGTGCATGATACTCGCTTCGTCTGGACTGTTTTTTTGGAAATTGAAACAGAGAAAGACAAATACTTTGAGAAGAATTCTCAGAGAATTCGATTTCGAAACCGTTTTCCTTCTGATGGGTATTTTTATTCTCGTGTCTGGATTGAGTAAGGCCGGAGTCATCGAAACCGTAGCCGCTTTTATAGGAGACAAAACGAGGGGTAATTTTACCTTGACTTTCGTCTTTTTTGCGCTCTCGAGCATGCTTTTTTCGGCTTTCATTGACAACGTCCCTTTCGTTTCCGCTATGATTCCTATTTGTATTTCAATGTCTTCGCATATAGGTTTTGATCAAATTCAATCCCTTTCCCTCGCTTTCGCGGTCACACTCGGAGCTTCCATCGGAGGAAACATAACGCCTGTTGGAGCTTCTTCGAACATTGTCGCTGTCGGTCTGCTGAGAAAAAGAGGATACAAAGTGCCGTTTTTAGATTTCGTCAAAATAGGACTGCCTTTTACACTTTTTTCGACTTTGGCATCGGTCGCTTTTATTTATCTTTTTTGGCGTTGATTTTCATTGCGGCAACTTTCTAAATAAACTAAAATGTAAAGAAATTGTTGCTATTCAAAAAGGAGGGTGCATGAAGAGCAAATTTTCGGTTGTTTTGCTCGTCGCGGTGGCTTTTCTGATACCAATTGCTTCTCTGAACGCCAGAGTTAGCCTCGACGGATCCGGGGGCTGGTTTAGAATACCTTCCGCCTACAATCTCGGAAAAGGTACTTTCACGATAGGTTCGAGGTTTATGCTCAACTACTATTCTTTTGAAGATTCTTTTCCGACCACGCTGGTCTATTACGACACAACTTGGACAGGCCCCGTTTATACGGTCGACACTACCGTCAGGGACACCATAGTCAAAACTGGAGACGCTTTGATGTGCGTCACAATCCCTTTTGGAATGTCCTATGCGATAACGGACTTTGATGAATTCGGCCTGACCTGGGTATTTTATTACGACCGTTTCATAGCCCAGCACATTCACATAAGACCTGACAACCCAGGGATAATAGAGAGTGATTCTCTCGGAACTTTTCAATATTTCGGCAGAAACAGCATAGTGAGTTCATCCATAGGAGACTTGTCCCTTTTCTACAAAAGGACCATTCCAATAAACGAAAAATTCACTATGGGCGGTCTCATTCAGATAATATTCCCCACGGGTCCAGAAAGAGAAGATACTTTTACGCGAAGGACCACTCCAGACACAATCAGAGTCAGCGAAGACGACATAACTTGGAACGGCGGGATATTCAGGACTTTCAGGCAGGGTTTTGGCGGAGGAGTCAGCATTATAGGAACCTTCAAGCCCATTCCGGAATCTCCTTTTTCCTTCGGAGGAGTGCTTGGATACAATTACCTGGGTTACAATGAATACCAGACCATAAACGTCGGAATCGGCGCTTCTTTCAAGGGAAAATATTTCGAACCTTTCGTCGAAGCGACGGGAACTTTTGTCCTTTCCCCAGACAGCATAGCGAGTCCGTTGAGGCTTACTCCCGGAATCAGATTCACGTCTCTCCCGGGTCTCTACCTCGATATAGCGTATGATTTCAGGCTTACATCGAACGACAAATACAACGTCGAAAGTTACGCTTTCAGCCCTGAATGGCTCGCATCCGTTGGATTCGGTTGGTCTTACGATTTTATCCCGGAACGCCCGAAACTCGCATGGATAGCCGGCACGGTGACCGACTCGAGGACGATGACCGGAATTCAAAACGCTCAAGTCACTTTCACCGACACAACTGTAGACGAATTCGTATTCCCCGGTTTAGCGACAGACGAGTTTGGTTCATGGTATGTCTCAGAAATACCTGCGCCGAGGTATTTTGAAGTCAACGTAAACGCAGAAGGCTATTCCTCGGCGAATCCTAGACCTGTTTTTGTATATCCCGAAGACTCGTTGACGGACATAGATTTCGTCCTTGACAAAGAACAGGGAATGATAAGCGGTATAGTCTACGAAATTAAATCCGACGCAACGACCTCGCCTATAGCCGCCTCCATAAACATTTCAGGAGACACTACACTCACGATAGACACTGACGAAAATGGTAAATTCGAAATAACTCTTCTTCCGGGCACATACACCTTTGAAGCGTTTTTGACCGGATACATACCTTCGAGAAAAGGCTTCGACCTCGCAAGCGACCAGGTTTTGGTGACAGAGTTCAACCTTCTCAAAGAGAAAGCCGAACTCGTTTTCCACAACATCAATTTCGAGGTCAACAAAGCTGACTTGCTTCCCGAGTCCTATACTGTCCTAAATCAGGTCGCCAGACTTCTCAAAGAGAACCCTGATGTCCGGATAGAAATTCAAGGACACACGGACAGCGACGGAAGCAACTCTCACAATCAGACGCTTTCAGAAGCAAGGGCTAATTCTGTTCGCAACTACCTCATAAACACCCAAGGTATATCTCCCGACAAACTAACCGCGGTTGGTTACGGTGAGACAAGACTTATGATAACGCCTGAAAGGTCAAGAGAAGACAAGAGGATGAACAGAAGAGTTGAATTTCACGTCATTGAAAACTAAGCGAGGTGAAAGATGAAAAAATATTCTATCGCACTTTTATTTCTCCTCGTCTCTTCGGCTCTGTCCGCTGTTCTTCCCACAAGGACTCTTAGCGTCGAGACAGGATACATCCTCCCTCACCGAGATTCAAAAATCGGTATAGGAGACGTCGCGGTGGGACTTTACGACTATACGCAAATAGGTTCCAATTCTCTGTTAGACGTGTTTTTAATCCCCAACGTCAAAATCAAAGCAGGCGGATTTATCGGCGACCTGCCGATTTCCGTTTCCACAGGCGCTTATTACTGGGATTTTCTCGGTTATTCACCGATTCTTTCGCAGAGCACAAATGAACTCCTAACAGAAGAACTCACTGGAACTCTTACCGGAAAACTCTACGGATACGGATTTTTCTTCGGAGTCAGCTATCTCATATCCCGTCAGCTCGGCTCCATCCACCTCGGTTATGAAATTGACAAAGTTTTGACTGATATAAGAGGCATAGGAGACTTCTCGATCGATCCAAGAGAATACGTTGAAAATACTGATATTTACCTTATCAGCCCAAGGGTTTGGGGTGAGACGGATTCCTGGCACCAGACTGTAACAGCCGCAAACGATCTTTCCTTCGGGGTGATGAAGTTCTACACCGAACTCGGTTACGATTTCGAACTTGAAAAAATGAAATGGGGTGCGGGTTTCGGTATAAACGCCGCCTCAAATTGTGAAATCATGCTTGGCGTCCTCGGACCAGGCGTCGAAATCGATGAGATCAACACTGGCGTAGTGCCTGTATTCCAAGCCATTTGGAACTTCGATTACGTGGAGGAAAAATGAACAAAAAGCTTCTCTTTTTGACAATTGCTATAGCCGCCATAGCTCTGATCGGCTGTAACACGATAATTCACATCACGAGCAGATCTGATCCGAAAAGGCTCGACACAAACGTCGGAGGCAGAATCAACAAGCCTTACGACTTCGAGAAAGTTTCAGGGCTCGATGTTCCGGACGACATAGAAATGAAACTTGTCCGCGCGCATTTTTACGGCCACGTCGCTTTGAGCGTCGATTCGGGGGCAGTTGACTCCCTCAGACCCAGCATTATCTATGTATTTTTGAGCAAGACAGATTCAACAGACGTACCCCTGGACACCAACACTGCTGTTCCGCCTACAAATCCTGTCTACAACAGGGACAACCACAGGCTGATCATCACGATAGATTTCGCTCCGCTCAGCCCTCTTGGAGACTCCGCTGATTTCACGATAAACGCCGAACTCAACAGAGACGACCTAATCTGGGCAGATGAAATATTCAAATCCGACAATGATTTCTACGTCAAAGCGGTCCTGATTCCGCCGATTACAAATGTAAATGTCCAGACAGATGTAACTGCTTGGGTTGACGACGCTTACTTCGAAGTCGATTTTGAAAAAGAAACGGGCGGGTTGTTTCCGTTGTTGTTCTGGTTCTAAAATTACTGGGGAAGCTTTTAGCTTCCCCAAACCCATTGAAATGAAATACGAAGACGCTGGTGTAAACATTGGGAAAGCCGGTAAAGCTCTCGAGAAAATAAAAAACGTCGTCAAAAGCACTTTTGACGAAAGAGTTGTCCAGGACATAGGAAACTTCGGTGCGCTTTTCTCGAATGGCGAAAGGGGTTATCTCGTTTCGTCAGCCGACGGCGTCGGGACCAAACTAAAAGTCGCTTTCGCGACCGGTGAACACTCGACAGTAGGTCAGGATCTGGTCAACCACTGCGTGAACGATATATTCGTCCTCGGAGCAATCCCCATGTTCTTTTTGGACTACATAGCGACAGGAAGTTTAGACGAACAGACCTACGAAAGCTTGATCGGGGGGCTGGCAAAAGCCTGCAGGGAAAATTCATGCTCTCTAATTGGCGGAGAAACCGCGGAGATGCCGGGTTTTTACTCCGAGGGGGAATATGACATCGCTGGATTCATTGTTGGAGAGGTGGCAAAAGAAGACGTCCTGGGTTCACATTTGATAAAACAAAGCGATGTGATCTACGGAATAGAATCTTCGGGACTGCACACTAACGGCTATTCTTTGGCCAGAAAGATTTTAAAAGAAAACAACATCGACTTTTCCTCTTACAGCGAGGATTTAAAAGCGAGCTGGGGTGAAGCTCTGCTGAAGGTCCACAGATCATACCTTTCTGTCCTCAAACAGGCTGTCAAAGAAAAGAAAATCGTTTCAGCCCTGGCGCACATCACAGGCGGCGGTATAAAGGGAAATCTGGAAAGGTCCATTCCGAAAAATCTCGACGCAAAAATCCAGATAAACTGGACCATACCTCCCATATTTAAAATCCTCCAAAAACTTGGGGGAGTACCCCTTTCAGAGATGTTTCTCGCCTTCAATATGGGAATAGGCATGATTTGTTCTGTTCCGCAGGAAAAGACATCTGAATTTGAAAGATACCTTATGGGGAAAAACGAAAATATTCACAGAGTAGGTCTCTTCGAGGAAGGCACGGGAAAAGTAACAATTGAAGGAATCGAATAAAACTAAATTTTTTCGTTTTGTAATCAAAAAGCGCACCCCCAGGGACAGTTTCTCCTTCGTGAAAGAAGTGATAAGGGAATCGAACAACCAATGGGGGCTGTTGTCTTGCGCGGTTTTTAAACAC
The DNA here is from genome assembly GCA_016926475.1 of candidate division WOR-3 bacterium. Lineage (NCBI taxonomy): Bacteria > Pseudomonadati > Caldifarciminota > Caldifarciminota bacterium. The sequence goes on from JAFGON010000010.1 coordinate 27,888, forward strand.
TGGGACATGAACTCCGTTAAAGACATAGTCGATTTCTCAAAAAAACTCCCGGAGTGTTCAAATTACGATTTTTCGGACATAAAGAAAATTGAAAAAATAACTCTTGAGGATATTTTTTCTTTTTGACCTTGTCTATCTCTCCAAATTGTATATATTTTTATTGTATGTGTATTTACTATAGAACTTTACCCAGGCTTTAACAGGGGTTAGAATTTTTTGGTTTCTTTTTTTAACAATCCGCTCGAGGGAGTGTTTTAGTGTATAAATACAGAACCCATGAAGAAACTCCTTTTATGGATGTAGTTGTAAAAAAAACGACTGTCGTAGTCACCGCAGAAGTGCCGGGTCTGAAATCGGACGATATACTCATTCGTCTGGAAAAAAACAAGTTGACCATAATTTCGAAAACACCGCCGGCCCATACAGTCGAAGGAAAATATATCCTTATGGAAAGATGCCACAATCCTTTTAACAGAACAATAGTGCTGCCGCTGGTAATCGACCCTGACTCCATCAAAACCAACCTTTCAGGCGGCATTTTAACCATTTATCTATCGATTTTGAAGGAGATAGATTCTGCAAGAACAATCCAATTACTCTGACAAAAAACCTCTGCCAGTTGTTCCCCCGCTTATACTGCCTCTATTGGCTCTTGAAAAACAGCTGATATATCCAAATCTTCCTCTTGTAGTTGTGGTTTCAAGCCAACAAGACATAGACATGATAAACGAAATCCTCAAATCAAGGGACAAATCCCTTGTGGCAGCGTTAAAAAAAGAAAATTTCGAAGCCGGATCCCCCAAAGAGGATCAAATCTACGACATAGGAGTCGTCTCCCTGGTGACCAAACTGATGAATTACGATGAAAATTACAGAATAATAATTCAAGGCAGAAAAAGAGTTCGGCTTCAGAAAATTTTTGACGGCGGGAAATACTCAAAAGCGGAATGTGTAGCGGTCGATGATACACATGAATCCGGAATTGAGACAGAAGCGCTCCACAGATCCCTTCAAAACGCTTTTATCGATCTTATAGAAGAGACCCCTGCTATTCCTCCCGAATTGAAAATGGTGATAAAGGAAATTGACAAGCCGGGAAGCCTTGCAGATTTTGTTTCCATGCACATAAACATGGATTTAAAAGAAAGACAAAAAATCCTTGAGACCACAAATGTCAGGGACAGGCTTAAATTTGTACTGGAAAAAGTGACAGACGAACTCAAAATAGCAAAAGTTGCATCAAAAATAAGGCGGGATGTCGAAGAAAAAGCTGAAGACAGCAGAAAAGAGTACTTTTTAAGAGAGCAAATGAGAGCGATAAAAAAAGAACTCGGGGAAAAGGACGAAAACGCCAGAGATATAGGGGAAATCCAGGAAAAAATGGAGAAAGTCGCACTTACAGAAGAAGCGAGAAAAGCGTGCGAAAAGGAAATCGAAAGGTTAAACCAAATGCCACCAGCTTCCGCGGAGTATTCAGTATCAAGGACATATATTGACTGGATTTTGGATCTTCCCTGGAACTTGTACACCAAGGACAAGGCGAACCTGCGGAACGCGAAAAAAATTCTCGACTCGGACCACTATGATCTCAAGGAAGTCAAGGAGCGAATACTCGAATTTATCGCAGTGAGAAAACTGAAAAATGACGTCAAGAGTCCCATAATTTGTTTTTTGGGTCCTCCTGGAGTGGGCAAAACTTCCCTCGGTCAGTCTATTGCAAAGACCCTGGGCAGAAAATTCGTAAGATTCTCTCTTGGAGGGATTAGAGACGAAGCCGAGATAAGAGGGCACAGAAGAACATACGTCGGAGCAATGCCGGGAAGAATAATCCAAGGCATTAGAAGAGCTGAATCTGCAAATCCCCTTTTCATGCTCGATGAAATAGACAAACTAGGAGTCGATTTTCGCGGGGATCCTGCATCAGCGCTTCTCGAAGTTCTCGACCCAGAGCAAAACTCCACTTTCAGGGACCATTACCTTGACCTTTCCTTCGACCTTTCTAAAGTATTGTTTATAATGACAGCCAACACGACGGCTACAATCCCACCCGCTCTTCTCGACAGAATGGAAATTATTGAACTTCCGGGCTACACGAACTTTGAGAAGATTCAAATAGCAAAAATCCACCTCTTGCCAAAACAGTTAAAAGAAAACGGCCTAGACGATAAAAATTTAAACTTCAAGAATGAAGCGATTGAAACGATAATTGCCAACTACACATTCGAAGCCGGCGTCAGAAACCTTGAGAGAAACATCGCCAACATTTGCAGAAAAATCGCAAAAAAAATAGCCTCTTCCCCTTCGATTGAGAAAAAAGAGATCCAAATCACGAAAAAATCGGTTGAAGCATTTTTGGGCCCGCCAAGGCAGATTCACGAAAAGAAACTTCCGGCGCCTCAAGCAGGAATTTCAACCGGACTCGCGTGGACACCTAACGGAGGTGAAATACTGTTTATCGAATCTGTGTTCATGCCGGGAAAAGGGAGTCTAATACTCACCGGACAGCTTGGAGAGGTAATGAAAGAATCTGCCATGGCGGCTCTCACGTATTTGAAATCTACAATGAAATCAAAAGACGCAAAGCAGGATTTCTTCATAAACAACGACTTCCACGTTCATGTACCCGCTGGAGCGATTCCAAAAGACGGTCCTTCCGCGGGAGTCGCTATTTTCTCTTCGCTCTACAGCAAGATAAACAACGTCAAGCTGAAAAACGATATCGCCATGACCGGAGAAATAACTCTGACAGGAAGAGTATTGCCGGTTGGAGGAATAGAAAACAAAGTTTTGGCGGCTAAAAGAGCCGGTATCTTCAACGTCATTCTGCCGAAAGAAAACTCTGCGGATTTTTCGCAAATTTCCGTTGAAAAAAAGAAAGGCGTAAAACCTTTTTACGTCGACAGCATTGAGAAAGTTTTAAAACACGTTATATGCAAAAAGGGAGAGTAATTTGATCTGCGAACTTTTAAAACCCGAAAATATAATTATCAGCAATGATAATCTGAACTTCGAACAAACTCTCGACTCGCTTGTCAGCGTTCTGGCTCTGAGGTCCGAAACAAAAAATCTGTGGAAAGATTTTCTTCTCAAACGCGAAGAACTTATTTCATCGAGACTCGGAAAAGGAGTTATGATTTTCAGGGCTTGGCCGGTTCAGACAGATAGAGTCTATTTTTCTTTGGGAATATTCCCACAGGGGCTTGAAATAGAAACTTTTGATGGCGAAAAAATAAAAATTGCCGGTCTTCTGGCGGCTCCAAAAGAAAATGAAAGCGAATACCACGAAAATCTAGTTTCTGTGCTTCGGCTGTTCAACGAGAATTCTTTGAGAGACGATTTAATTCTGAGTCAAGAACCTTCGAAAATACTGCAGCTAATAAAAGACGAGGAGAGCGAACTTGAGAAAACCGTCTGATTCAAACAATTTTTCTACGACTTATAGAACTCATCTCTGCGGTGAAATTGACCCAGTACTTGAAGGTGAAATCGTCAAGGTATGCGGATGGGTGAACAGCATCAGAAAACACGGAGGCGTGACTTTCATGGATCTGAGAGACAGATCCGGAATAGTTCAAGTTGTCATGCATCCAGGTAAGGTAAAAGAAATACCCTTCAAGTTGGAATCCTCTGTTTTCGCAGAGGGAAAAGTTGTTAAAAGACCTGAAAACATGATAAACAGAGACATAATCACAGGCGAAATAGAGATTGAGGCGTCTTCCGTCTCACTTCTCTCCGACACAATACCCCTTCCTTTTCTTCCTGAAGACGAAGTAAAAGCAGGGGCTGAATTGAGGCTGAAATACAGATACTTGGACTTGAGAAGAAAGGTTATGTTCAACAACCTTTGGATTCGGCACTTGACCGTGCAATACATAAGGTCTTTTTTAGCAGAAAAGGGTTTCATCGAAGTGGAGACCCCATACATGACCTCCCCTACTCCTGAAGGAGCGAGAGACTATCTCGTGCCCAGTCGAATACATCGGGGCAAATTCTACGCCCTGGCGCAATCCCCTCAATTATACAAACAGCTTCTAATGGTCTCCGGAATCGACAGATACTTTCAGTTCGCAAGGTGTTTCAGAGACGAGGATATGAGAGCTGACAGGCAGCCGGAACACACTCAGATAGACATCGAGATGAGTTTCGTGTCTCAGGAAGATGTTTTGTCTTTGGCTGAAGAAATGTTTAGCAATGTTTTCAAAAAGGTTCTCGCCGAAAACATTGCGGTTCCCTTTGAGAGGTTGACCTACGAACAGGCCATGTCCAGATACGGAACAGACAAACCCGACAACCGATTCGGATTTGAACTTTTTGAGATCACCCAAGAAGCAAAAAAAACCGGCATGAAAATTCTCGAAAATGCTGAATCTTGCATCTGTCTTCTGGCTGAGGATTATCTGCCGTCGAGAAAGGAAATCGAGGATTTGGAGAGAATCGCCAGGGACAATTCCGCGGGAGGGCTTCTCTGGATAAAATTCGAAGAAAAAGGAGAAACCGGGCCTCTTTCAAAATACTTGACTCCAATGTTGCGATACCAAATCAACCCTGAGAACAAAATCGGGAGTGCTTTTGCTGTAGCTGGTGCATTGTCTCAGTCAAGAAAAGCTTTGGGAGCGGTGAGATTAGAAATTGGTAAGAGGACAAACGCCATCAAAAAGAATTTCAGTTTTTTATGGGTCGTCGATTTTCCTCTGTTCGAAAAAGACGATAACGGAAACTGGACTCCCTGTCATCACATATTCACTATGCCGAATTCTGAAGACATCAAATACTTAGACGAAGACCCGGGTAAAGTCAGAGGGCTTCAATACGATATAGTGCTGAACGGAATTGAACTCGCGTCCGGAAGCATAAGAAACCACAATCCTGAACTCCTGAAAAAATGCTTTTCAGTAATCGGGCTTTCAAGAGAGCAAGCTGAAAGCAAATTTGGTTTTCTGCTTCGCGCTTTTGAATACGCTCCCCCTCCACACGGAGGAATAGCCCCTGGAATCGACCGGCTCGTGATGATTATGACCCAGTCCAAAAGCATTCAAGACGTGATAGCATTCCCGAAAACACTGCAGGCAACCGGTTTGATGGAAGACTGCCCGAGGGATATTCAAACCGACCAAATGGAAGAGCTGGGACTCGTAATGAAAAGAGAAGATTCTTGAAAATCCTGCATTATCCTGATCCTATTTTGAAAACCGTGACGGCCGACGTTGTCGATTTCGACCAGGATCTCAAAGATCTAATTCAAAAAATGATTCCGGTGATGAAAGAACTTGACGGTGTGGGACTCGCGGCAAACCAGGTCGGGATTTTAAGGAATTTTTTCATTGTTCAAATACCCCAAAAAAAACTCGTGGTAGCAGTCAACCCCAAGATCATCTCCTTTTCCGAAGACAAAATTACCTCCGAAGAAGGCTGCCTCAGTCTTCCGGGTTTGTATCTGGATATCCCAAGATCAAAGAAAGTGATCTTGGAAGCATTTGACGAACAAGGGCGTAAATTCACCATGGAAGCTACCGGCCTTTTGTCTAGGGCGTTCTGTCATGAAACAGACCATCTTAAAGGAAAACTGATAATCGACTTTCTCGACTTGGAAGACAGAATCAGTTTTGAAGCTCATCTGAACACGAGAAAGCTTTTTTAAAAATTCTTGAGATTAAATACCAGACATAAAAGCCGGCAGAATAAAATTCTGGATTTTATAGGAATTTAATTGTTTTTTAACCCATCGAACCTATAATAGACTTAAACAAATCATAGAAAAGGAGGTTTTATGCCTTGTTTGTTGATTTTTATAGGGTTTAGTGTGCTATTTTCTTTTTTTTACATTCTCAGGGGCATCAGAATAATTTACCAATATGAAAGAGGTGTGGTGTTCACCTTTGGTAAATTCAGCCATGTCAAAGACCCCGGAATAAGATGGATCTTCCCTATAATTCAAAATATGCGCAGGGTTGATATCAGAATTATGACGGTTGACGTCCCCAGACAGGAAGTCATAACAAAAGACAATATACCCATTCTCGCCAATACAGTAGTATATTTCAAAGTCGAAAACCCCGTGAACGCGATAATAAAAATCGACAACTACGTCTATGCCGTAAGGCAATTCACGCAAGCGGCTCTGAGGGACATAGTCGGAAACAACGAACTTGATTTTGTCCTTACAGAAAGAGTACAAATCGCAGAGAGCATACAGAAAATTGTAGACACCGAGACAGCGGAGTGGGGCGTCGATATCGAATCAATAAAAATACAGGAAATTGAACTTCCCGCGGAAATGAAAAGGGCGATGGCAAAACAGGCTGAAGCCGAAAGGGAAAGAAGAGCCGTGATAATAGCTTCGGACGGAGAATTAAAAGCCTCGGAAAACCTCAGACAAGCCGCTGAAACACTTTCCAAAAATCCCGCCGCGCTTCACCTTAGAACTCTTCAGACAATAAGGGACATAGCCGCTGATCCTTCCGAAAAAATCGTTCTTTATCTGCCTTCGGACATAACCGAAACCATAAAAAAAATCACAGGTTGAAAGACTGCTAAATGTTAAATCCCAGGAAAAGATACCTGCAGATAGCATTCAACTACGACGCTGAACAAGTTTCGAGAATTCTTCCATACATTCCAAAAAGCGACAGAATACTAATCGAGGCGGGGACTCCTTACATTAAAAGGGAAGGATTGAACGGGATAAAATTGATAAGAAAGATGTGGAACGGCATTGTCGTCGCCGATTTAAAAACGCTTGACGGAGGCGAAAAGGAAGTCAGGTTCGCCTTTGGAGCCGGAGCAAACGCGATTACAGTATTCGGTGGAGCCCCTAAGGAGACTTTGAATTTTTTCATTGATACATGCTCAAAAATGCGGATTTACTCGATGATAGATATGCTGGGGGTAGAAGATCCTCTCAAAGTCCTTTTAAAGCTCAAAACTCCTCCCGATGTCGTCGTCATACACAGGGGCAGAGACGAAGAAAGCACCCGAGGAAAAGTTATCAAATACAAGCAAATCAACAAAATCCGAAGCAAGTACGACGTGTTTATATCTGCCGCCGGAGGTATCGATCTTAAAGAAGCAAGGAGCGCAATTTTCAACGGAGCAGACATCGTCGTCGCGAATATCGTCGTCCCCGGAGATCCATGGACAGGTATAAGCTCATCTTCCGACGTCAATGAAATAGCTTATCAGTTTTTGACTACAATCGAGTGATTCAAGTCTTTTTTGGCCGTTTTTTTGAAGTTGTCAAGCAGACAAAAACAGCGTATCTAAGAAAATAAAACGTTTTTTATCAGAATATAAGGAGCTCTTGATTTTCCGAAGTCAACGGTCTGCTTGGATACCGCTTTTACGTCAAGGAGCATTTGAGCAGTATTGCCTGTCATCATGACTTCTTTGACCGGATACTTTATTTTTCCGCCTTCGATGTAGTAGCTGTTTTTGCATACTCCGGACAGTTGTCCGTTCACGCTTGGGGTTCCTCCGGAAAATCTATCCATGAGAATTCCTTTATTCACGCCGCTTATAATTAGATCCAAGTCCGTTTCTCCCTGGAGTATTTCCATGTAATTGTCGTTCATATTCAAAGATCTCGGTAATCCGGTTTTTCTCGAGCCGTAATAAGAGACAATGAAATTTTTTAAAAAACCATTTTCGATAACACCCATGTCTTTTGTCAAGAATCCGTCAAAAGTAAAATTATCTTTGCTTACAGAAAGGTCCGAGAGTGGCGAAAATTTCACGTTGAGAATGTCCGAGGCAATTTTTTCTTCAAGCTTGTCTTTGTATATGCTCGTTCCGGATATTAGCCTGTCCTCGTGCAAGGGTGAAAGAAAATCGTCCATAAAAGCCAAAGACGCCTTTGGGGTCAGCACAAGATCTCCTTTGAATTTAAACCCCATTGTTTTGCTTTTTATTTGCTCGGCAGATTTTTGAAGTGTTTCGTCTATTACGCCCGTAGAAATCAGATTTTCCGAGATTTCGGGTTTATCCAAATAAAGATAATTGAAAGAAGAGATCTCGTCCCCTTTTTTCGCTGTAAAAAACAGAGAGAGACTGTAGTACGACTTGTCTTCTGCTAAATAACACCCACGAGTGTTTGCGTAGATGATTTTGCTTTTTTTGTGTGAAAATGTCGTGTCGGAAAATATTATCTCTGGATATTTTCTTTTCGCATCCGACAAAAAAATTGAAAATGCGTCTATCATTTTTTCCTTTTCCGGCTCTTTTGAGTTTCCCAGAAAAGTTTTTTCAAAATCAGAGGGGCTTATTTCGTAAGCTTCATCCGGCAAGGAAGAATTTAAAGTATCTTTCAAAAATTTCGCGGCTTTTTTTATCCCTTCTTTTCCAGAGTCGTTCACTGTAATCTCAGCTTTTTTGTTTTGGCTGTAGGCTTCAATGTTTGTTATTTCGTTTTGGGTTGTCCTGAAAAAATTTACGCTGTCCTTTTCAACATTTAATTCTGTCAACTCCTGCCGGACGCTGAAAAGCGCCGATTTTTCAGCACCTTGAGATAATATTTCATCCAGTATGACTTTTGCTTCGGTTTTATCCACTTCAATTTCCTCCGATACTGACTTTGCATTTGATCGCCGGCCCGCCCATCGCTACCGGCATTGGTTGTTTTTTACCGCATGTTCCGGAACTCACCCACTTCATTTGATCCGATACCATAGTGACGGTTTTCAACAGGTCCACGGCTTTTCCCGAAATAGCAGTGTTCTGAAGAGCTTTTCCAAGTTTTCCTTTTTTTATCTCGTAACCAAACGTCACGGCGAACATGAACTCGCTCGTGGAGTCGGCTTGACCATTTCCTGGATTTTCAAGAAAATAACCGTCTTCAACAGAAGATATCATATCTTCAAGTTTATCTTTTCCTGGAAGTATGCAGGTGTTCCTCATTCTTATCAAAGGCTCGTCGTCGAAACTGAAAGCCCTGGCGTTTCCTGTGGGTTCTACTTTGAAATACGCTGCTGATCTTCTGTTGTGCATATAACCGGTCAAGACGCCGTTTTCAATAATTTTGGAGTCTTTTCCCTCCACTCCTTCATCGTCATAGAAGACTGGCATTGGGCAAGTTTCTCCCAGAGCTGTGTGGGCAAAGTCGGTTAAACTTATTTTATCCGAAGCAATTCTGATGTTTAAGAGGTCGGCGGCAATCGACCCTCCCATGACAAAATCTGCTTCTGTGGTATGACCCATAGCTTCATGCGCCAGTATCCCAGCAAGGTCTGCTCCCAGGATGACATCCTTCAAGCCGGCTTCGGCCTGGAGGCCCGAACATTTTTCCATGAGTTTTGTGTAAAGAATTCCAATATCAGAATATAGGTCTTCGGGAGATGAAAATATGTCTTCTATGTCTCCAAGTCCGCCGAATGATTCTGAAATGCTGACAGGCTGATTTTTCTCTCCTGAAGTCAAAGATATTCTAATAAATGATCTGGGTAAGGTTTGTATTATGTGTGCTCCTTCGGAAGTGAGGAGTTCTTTTCGAGTTTTCAAGTGGGAATAAATAGTCTGAACGCTTGAAACTTTTTTATAGTTTTGTTTTACATGAGTATCTAAATCTTTTACAAAATCGAACTTTTCTTTTCTAGTCATTTTCGCTTTTTTCGTCGACAAGTCTTTTTCAAAAACAACATCTTGCTGTTTTCTGAATATTTTATCTCCATTTTTTAATTTACTTGACAAAATTTCAGCGTTTTGCTGGGCTTTTTTTATCAACTCTTCTGCGATACCGGGTTTATCTTTCGGATTGGAAGCAAAGCCCCAAAATCCATTTTTAAAAACTCTCGCGCTGTGACCTTTGATGGTTTTTTCATCGTTGGCAACGCAACTTCCGTTGATAAAACTTATCTTCTCGTTATAGTTTTCGTGAAACCTCAACTCGGTGTATTCTGTAAATCTTTTTCCGATCTTTTCTGCATCAAACACATTTGCCTCCATTTTGGAAAATATTATCATAAAAAAACTTTTTTTGCAAATATATGTGGGGTCAGGCTGAAATATAGAAAATCATAAGAATAAAAAGTCATAAATATCTATATTACATTAAAAAGCAACTTAAAACAAAAAAGACCAAATTATTGGACATTTTATACTAAAAAAAATCCCGTTTTCTATTTACATAACAACTTTTTTTTATCCTTTAACAATTTTTGTGATACAATTATACAGAAATATATGAAAAGATACTCTGACAACAAAAAAGAATATCTATCACGCATAAACAGAGCGATAGATTACATAGAAAGAAATTTAGACAAGCAGATAAGACTGCATGATATTGCGGAAATTTCTAATTTTTCACCCTACCATTTTCATAGAATATTCAGTTCGGTCGTCGGAGAGACGCTGAACAGCTTCATCAGCAGACTGAGATTAGAAAAAGCGGCTTCCTCTCTTTTGTCGAAAAGAAATTCTTCAATAACCGAAATAGCTATTGATTGCGGATTTTCAACCTCATCATCATTCGCGAGGGCATTCAAGGAAAAATACGGCATGAGCGCCAGCGACTGGAGAGGAGGCGGACACGCGGTAGAAAGCAAAAAAAGAAAATCGATTAGCAAAAATAGCAAAGCCAATAGCAAAAACGAGAAAGAAAAAAATCCCTCCCTGTTGTACGATGAAGAAGCGACAGACTCCGGAGAAAAAAAATCGCTTCACCTTCAAAACGCAAGGAGGAAAAAAATGTCTGCAGTAAAACCGAAAACGGTAAAAGTCGAGGAACTGCCTGAAATGTGTCTGGCTTATGTCAGGCATATAGGACCATACAAAGGAGATGACGCTCTTTTCAGAAGCCTTTTTGAAAAAATAATTAAGTGGGCTGGTCCCCGCGGGTATCTTTCAAGTCCAGAGGCAAAATTTTTATCGGTCTATCATGACAACCCGGAGATAACAGACACAGATAAGCTCCGTGTAAGCGTCGGACTGACAGTTCCGTTCGAAACGGATGTCGATGGGGAAATTGGCAAGATGACTGTACCCAAAGGTAAGTACGTCCTCGCGAATTTTGAAATCGATCAGAGTCAATATCAGGAAGCATGGGACAATGTCTTCGGAGAATGGTTTCCTAAAAGCGGATACACCTGCGACGACAGACCTTGTTTCGAATGGGCTCTGAACGATCCCGATCAGCATCCAGAAAAAAAACATTTAATAAACATTTGCGTTCCTGTGAAACCATTATAACTTTTCGGGGGTCTGGCTGAAAAATCGAAATGGATCTAAAAGTTTTCGAAGCCTCCATTTGAAAAAAATGATCCTGAGATTTCGACTTTTCGGCCGGACCTTGAACTTTATCTTGTAAACCTAATCCCTTGAACAGGTATATTCAATGTAGTATCATTTCTTCATGAAATGCGCTTCCTGCGGCTTTGAAAATCCTGAAAAATCAAATTATTGCGCTAATTGCGGTGCATTTTTAAAAAAAATTTCCGCCCAGGAAGAAAGAAAACTCGCTTCGATATTGTTCGCAGACCTATCCGGCTTCACCGAACTATCGCACTCTTTGGAACCTGAAGAAGTCGCCGATATAATTAGAGCCAGCTCAGAAACAATCAACCCTATTATCCTCAAAAATGGAGGTCTGATACTGGGTTATCAAGGAGATTCGGTGATTGCAGTGTTCGGGATTCCAAAATCAGGAGAAGATGATCCTGAAAAATCTGTTAAATGCGCTCTTGAAATACTCGATTCAATTTCTTCAATAAATTTCAAGATATTCGAAATAACCGGTAAATATTTCAAAATTGGGATTCACGCGGGAATAAACAGCGGGATAATCGCTTGGAGCGAAACGGGATCCCCTTACAAAAATGAACTTACGGCTCTTGGAGACACGGTTAATTTAGCATCGAGAATAATGAATCTCGCGATGAAAAACGAGATTTACGTATCGGAAAATATTTTCAGACAAACCAGGCATTTTGCTGATTACGGAAGACTGGAAACCTACTGCGTAAAGGGCATAAAAGAAGAAATAAGAGTTTATAAACTGCGCGGATTAAAAAAAGAGCCTTCATCCAAAAGATCTCTCGCGGGAATTGACAAGAGTTTTATCGGCAGATCCGGTTTTATCGACAAGTTACGCCAATTCATAAACGAAAGACCTGAAAAAGATCTATCAGCCGCTGTCATTTGGGGAGACGCGGGTATAGGAAAAACCAGATTCATAATGGAGTATCAAAAAAGCCAAATCAACGGCAAGAACGATCTTGTGTTTTTTTTACAATGTCCCCCAATGAGTGAAAGCCTTATGAACTCCACGCTTGTAAAATTTCTTGAAATGATATTCGGAATACAAAAGAAAGAAACAGAAAAACAAAAGAAAAACAAGATTATAAAAAAAATAAAATCATTTTCCTTGAATATGAATTATGAAAAGATGAAATTCATTTATTCCTTAATGTCGCTCGAACCAGACCTGGAATTACATCCAGCTGAAAACATCGACCCAGGTTCATTGGGTCTGGCTAAGCCTTTAGGGTTAGAAGCATTTTCAGCAGTCAAAGAAATTCTCACTGCTTTATGCCAAAAAAAAAAGGTTTATCTCATAATTGACGATTCCCATTGGATTGACGGATTTTCAGCTGCCTTTCTTTCTTATCTTTCTGAAAACTGGAAAAGATTGTCCATGGATCTAATCCTTCTATCAAGGATTGAAAAAAAAGGACATGTCAAGGAAATAAGCGACAAGTTAATAAAGAATTTGCACAATCGTTTTCTGAATCTTGAACTTGATCCTCTTGATATATCTCAGAGCAAAGAAGTTTTAAATTCTCTAATACCTGACGACAGAATAAACTACAAACTCAAGCAAAAGATTCTCCAAAAAGCCGGCGGAAACCCTTTTTTTCTTGAAGAAATAGCAAGGCATCTTCTGGAGGCGATGGCATACACCGATACATCAGGAAGAAATTCACTTTCCGATGATAAGCTTTTGCCGGATTCAGTTGTGTCTGTTCTATATTCGAGAATCGACATGCTTGACCCCGTGCAGAAAAACATCTTGAGAGCCGCCTCTGTGGCAGGAAGTGATCTCAATGAATCTCTTCTTGCCCATTTAGTCCGTCAAAACCTCGGTGATGTAAAAAAAGAGCTTTCGTCACTGTCGGATTTGCAATTCTTGACCAAACTCAACGGTTGTTATTCGTTCAAGCACAACCTTGTGCAAGAAGTCGCTTACAAGACAATAATAAAAAAACAAAAAAAGGAATTACACGAAAGTATAGCTAAATACCTGAAAAAACTTGACGAAAGAAAAAAGCATAATTATAACGAAAGTCTATCCCTTCACTTTTTTAAAAGTGAAAAATGGGAGAATTCATTCAAATACTCTATAGTATCTGCTGAAAACGCTCTCGCCAAGTTTCAAAACGAATTTGCTCTGAAATTCTGCGAGCAGGCACAGATCTGCGCAGTTCGTCTAGGAGATGAATCCAGGTTGGTGAAAGCCCTTTTGATCAAATCCAAAATCCTCACTTTCACTGGAAATAACGCAGAAGCTCTTAACTGCGCGAAAAAATGCTTAAAACTGGCAAAAAAAATTAACGTTCCTGAAATTGCTTCAGCATGTGATTTGTTGCTATCAGGCATTTATTCAATGTATGGAAACTACGAAAATTCCCAATTGCATTTATCCAACGCAATGAAATTTTTTAAACAAATCCGTGATCTCGACGGGCAAGCTGATTGTCAGATCATGTCCGGAAGGATTTTCTACCTCAGAAGCGATTTTAGAAAAAGCCTTCTCTCTTACAAAAAAGCACTTAACGTTTACCTGGAAACGAAAAACACACGCGGGATATTCAGGTCTTACAATTTGATCGGATTGATATATTTTGAGATGTCAAACATGGAGAATTCTCTTCATTATCAGATAAAAGCGTCCAAAGTCCTAAAAAAGAAAGGCGACAGATTCGACAGGTCGAGAGTTTTGACAAGTATCGCCTTCGTATACTATAAACTTCATAAATATTCAAAAGCGCTCGACTTCTACAAGCAATCCATGGCAATCAAGAATGAAATCGGAGACAGACCCGGTGTTTCGTACAATCTCGCGCACATAGGGATACTATATTTATACATGAACGATTATTCCAATGCTCGGAATTATTTAGAAAATTCCCTGGAAATACTCAGGAATATCGGGGACCTCAAGTCTCAAGCCAACGTAGAATTTTACATAGGCATCCTGCACCTAAGAATGGGGAAGTTAAACCTGGCAAAAAAAACTTTATCTAAAGCTCTCAGGGTATCAAAAACTATCGGAGACAGGCAGAGCTCCTCTGAATGCCTTTACACACTCGGACTTGTGGAAGCGGAAAAAGGAAAATTTGATAACGCCGAAAAACTTTTCAGGGAATCGTTGAAATCACTCAAAGCCATCGGAGACGTATCTGAATGCGGAAAAGTTATAACCATGTGGGCTCGAGTAAATTCGGATAGCGGTAATTTTTACTCAGCCAAAAGAAATCTCGAAAAATCTATGCCATATTTAGGTAAATTTTCTGAGAACAATTTCGTCTACCACAGCGTAAAAACAACGCTCGCTCTTGAAAGAGAAGATACGACTCAAGCCCTTGAAAACCTTCAAAAAGCCGAAAAATGGGCAAAAATACTCGACACAGACCATTTTTTCGCTGAATACTACCTCCTCTCAGCCCAAGTGTTCGAATTCATTGGTAAAAACTTAAAAGCGGAAAAGTCTTACACCAAAGCTTCTGTCCTGTTCGAAAAAATAGATGAACCTCTAAACCTTGCCAAATCTTTTTATTTACATGGGAAGTTTTTAAAAAAAACCATAAAAAGTGATCAATACACCAAAAGAGCCCAAAAAATCTACCGCGATTTAAAAATACCTTTTTGGATTAGTTCAGAGAAAACGGCCGTGCACATGCGCGGCCGTTGATATTTATTTCACTCTGCTACTGTAATTTTACCCGAAACAGAATTTTCACCCGCTTCTATTCTGAATATGTATGTTCCGTTGGGTACGACCTGTCCGTCTTCAGATGTCTTTTCCCACGTCAAGGTGTGAGCTCCTGGCTGCACACCTGAAAAAACCTCTGATCTGATTTTTCTTCCTATCATGTCGAAGACATAAAATCTGACGTCCGTCTGATGGGGCAGGTTCAGTCTTATTCTAACATCATCTTTCGACAGGTTTCCTGAAATCACAGAAAAATAGAATTCTCCCAGACCTGGGATTTCCGGTTCTTCCACCGAGAGAATGATATCGGTATGAAGAGCTTCGTTGTATGGCATATAGGTGCTGTTCAGGTAACCCGCAAGGGAAAAAAGCGTCATTTCAGAGGCGTCGACAAGGGTGATAGGCATAATTACGCAGGTGTGGTTCATGCTGAGACTCGGTTTGTCTGGAATTTGAACCCAGCCTGAATCGGACTGATACATGTAACAGGAATTAAGATAGCCATAAGAACCATCCTGACCTGCGATGACGAAGAGTTTGTCGCCATACGAAGCGTATCCGCATCTTCTCCTGCCTACACCCGGAATTGTGCCGCTGGCCGCCCATGTTATGTTCGCCGGATTTGCCGGGTCTATATAACCTTTGTATACCGAAGAGGACCATTGAGAAGAAGATGTATAACCCGTGGCTAAAACGAGAGTGTCGTTTCCCAGATAACCTGAAGCGCCGCTCATCACACCTTCTGGCAGCGGTGTCGCGTAAAAATATGAATCTCCAGCTATGTCGTAGACCTGAACAATATTATTAGCGGTCCATGAATCACCCCCGCCAATCAGGTAAATCAGACCCTTGTCCTCTACGAGAGCGATGTTTACGTCGTTGAGGCCTGTGGGCATAGAAGTGCCATTGGAATATGAATTTCCTTTAATGTCGTAAATCATACACATGTTGCCGGAGGCAAAGCTTCCGAACATGTAAACTTTATTTTCGTATGTCGTCGATGCTCCGTATCTCATTTCAATTGGCATTGGTGTCCCGGCGGTCCAGGAATTAGAAACAACGTCGAAAATGTGATGAGGCGTGCACGGAGCCGGATTCCCGCCGAAGACGTGGACGTGAAGAGTTTCACCGTTTTCTGACCTGTAGTATCCCGTGTACACTCCGCATCTTCCTTCCGTCATGTTTGTTAGAACTTGCCAATAAAGAGAATCGGCATCAAAAGCAGAGAAATCTACTTTCGGATTATGGTTTTCAAGAAGATATCCCGGCAGATAAAAATCTCCATCCTCCATTTCGGCGAAAAGAGAAGCGCCGAAAACCACGGTAAAGAGAACCATCGCGAAAACCTTCATACGACCTCCTTTTGCATGTTTCTGATCATATAATAATTTAAGGGAAACAAGGTTGAATAAACATAATCCAGCACACCTCCTTATCAGGGAAGAAACGCCTTTCAAATTAAATTATAATTATACTTTGTTATTTTTGCAAAACATTAATTTTATCATTTTCCTCATGCTTTTCAATTCTCGTCAATTCCCGTAATTTTTGACAAATCGGAATACATTTATTACAATTAGGGGTTATTTCAAACTTGATCGCTTAAAGAGATGGTGGTAATCTCTGTGAAAGTTATGGCGAGAACAAAACCTTTTGATGAATTTACTTTTGAATACGACAATTGGTTTTTTACAAACCATTTCACGTATATATCAGAACTCAAAGCAGTAAAAAAACTTATTCCCAAAAAAGGCCAAGGGCTTGAGATAGGTGTCGGCACCGGTAGATTCGCCGAACCCACTGGTGTGACTTTTGGCGTCGAACCGTCTGTAAAAATGGCCAAAATCGCGGCAGAGAGAAAAATTCAAATAGTCAGATCTATCGCCGAATATCTGCCTTTCAAAGATTTTGCTTTCGATTTCACGCTGATGGTGACGACTATTTGTTTTATTGACGATGTCGAACAGTCTTTCCAAGAGGCAAAAAGGGTCCTCAAAAATGGCGCCCCTTTTCTTGTAGGTTTCATAGACAAAGAAAGCCCAATTGGAAAGTTGTATCAAAAATTAAAAAACAGCAGTGAATTCTACAAAATAGCAAATTTTTACAGTTTTAGAGAAATCGCCGAAATGCTCGAAAAAACCGGTTTTCGGGATTTAAAATCGGTCCAGACCGTATTCAGAGGTTTAAAAGAGATGGATAGCGAAGAAGAAGCCCTTGAAGGTCACGGGAAAGGTTCTTTTGTGGTGTTAAGGGCCATCAAATAAACAACTCCTGAAATTTTTACGGGTTTGTTTATTCATGCATAATTTTTGGTATATTTAATTTGACATGATCCATAAAGGAAAATTATTCATTTTGATAATCGCTGTTCTTGGTTCTCCTCTTATAGCTGGAATTTACGGAATGCTTCACGACCAATTCACCTACACGGTGTCGCGGGAATACTACACAAAATTCAAATTCATTCAGTTAGGACTGACAAAAAATGGTGAAACTTTGACATATCCTGAAAGGCTTGGTGTAGCAAAAGTCGGTTTTCTCGCGACGTGGTGGACGGGAATACCCATCGGTGTCTTGTTGAGATTTACCGGTCTTGTCCATCGCAATCGGGGAGAAATGCTCAAGTATATTTTCTTTTCTGCAATACTAGTTTTTTTAATTACAGTTTAATCAGGTTTTGCGGGTTTAATATACGGAAAGCTATTTCTCGCCGAATCCGGTCTTAATTGGTATATTCCCGAAGGCGTTTCTGACACAGGCAATTTCATCACAGTCGGTTCGATGCATAATTTCAGCTACGCAGGAGGTTTTTTTGGACTGATATCAGGAATTGTTTTTCATGCTTGGGTAAAAAAAATATAAATAATAAATTTTGCAATCTCTCCTTCCAAAGAATATAATCTGGTCGCGTTACAAATTAAAGGAGGAAAGATGCAAAAGTTGTTATTTTTTGTTGTTCTCTTTCCGATCTCTTTGCTTTTTGCTGAATCCAAAGGTCCCTCAGGCGATGATTACACGATTCCCGTAATAAGCTCGTTCGAGAATGTTTGTGATACGGAAGACTTTTCCCGATATGAAATTCCCGCAGATTTCTTCAGAATAAACGAAGAGATTAGCATTTCAACAGAACCGCCGAAATTTTCACCTCTTTGGAGACCGAATATACTCGTCACAAATCAATGCGCCTGCCTTCCCAGAGAAAACATGGCTTTTGATTACGACGCGTCCGGAAATATATACTCAGCCCTTCAGTCAAGCCACAACGGCGGAACGGACACCCTGTTCATCTATCGTTCAACAGACAGAGGGTATTCCTGGAATGTATTTTATTCAAATCACGTCGCAAACGGAGGAAAGATACTTGATTTTGACATGCGTCTGGAACCGCACACAACTGTCAATCCCGAGATATATCTGGTTTGGGCGGATTCTCAGTATTCTTCAGGCTACAGGTTGTTTTTCGGAGCAGTCAGACCCGGAGTATCAGAAAGATGGTATCGTTTCGATTCGGCATTTAACTCGTCAGACAGCACCTTCCAGGTTGCAATGGATGTTTCTCCCGATTCAAACCCTTCCATAGCCATTTCTTCGATAAGATACGCCCATTACGTCGGTGAAACCGGCTGGAACACTATGTTTTCATCAGACACAGGATTGACATGGTCTTTTCTTACGCACGTAACTTCTAACGCTCCAATGGGGATTACCGTTGCGTGTCATTCACGGACAATATTCTACGTCGGCACAATTTATACCCAAAACAACTACAGAATGCGAGTCGCAAAATACGACAACGGAACAGTAACCAGTCAATATATTTCTGCAGATTTTGACACGTTGAGGGCTGATCCTGTACTTGTGACTCAAAAATATCACTCCTATCCGTCAAATTATGTTTACGCCGTATTAACACTTGGCTCCGGAAACGCTTCAAGAATATTCTTCAACTTTTCAAGCAACGGAGGATCAACTTGGGTTAGCGAAGATTACTGGCCGGTTACCGGAAACAGATGCTCATACAAACCGAACATGAGAATCGGGTGGAATTATACCGAAGACAGACCGATAGTTTCCTGTCTTATCGAAGGCGGTTCTTTTGATTCTCTGGGAGTTTCTCTTTGTAATGCGGATTTCTATACATGGGGTTCAAAATCAGTCTTAAACGATCATTCTCCTACAGCTCTGATACCTCCGCAAGTCATTTGTGTGAATGGATTAGACATAAACGGGAGTGTCGTACTGTACAGACAAAGTTCTTCAAACAATATTTGGTTTGACAGGTGGGATCATTACAATCACATTGAGGAGCTCCCTCCTTCAATTTATTTTGTCACACCGGAAATTTCCATATCCAAAGGACCAGACAGATTTTGTATTTATTTAACAGCTACTCAGGAAACAAATATAAAAATTACTGTTTTTGACGTTCTTGGAAGAAATGTCCGAATCATTACAGAAGATTTTTTTAATGAAGGAAAACACAGCTTCGTTTGGATGCTCGATGACAAAAACGGCGACAAAGTAAGATCCGGAACATACTTCATCTGCTTCGATTCAGACAATCGAAGATTTTCAAAATCGGTTAAAGTGTTTTAAACAAAGCAGAGGGGATATTTAGTTGCAAATAAATTCATTCATGAATAAAACAGTCCGGTGAACTGAACAATGAATAGAAAACAGCACAACGTACTGAAATAGACGGCGAGAATCTTTGCAACCGCGATAATACTGTTCGGTCTCCCGTTCTATTTCGGCTACGGAAATCCGATTCCTTTTATAAATCCGGATTATACTTTTGGGACAACACTTGGCTGACGATTTTCCCGTTGATGTTTGCAGGGCTTGCCATCGGATGAAAATTCAAGAATACAGGTGGATTAATCGTTTTTCTGCCTATCTTGTCCGGTATTCTCCTTGGTATTATGACGAGCCGGGGTTTCTCGATTCATATGCTGATTTCACTTGCCGCAG
>JAFGON010000011.1 GCA_016926475.1 candidate division WOR-3 bacterium
AAAAATTTAAGCATATATAATACTTTTTTTTTAAAAGTAAAGGAAAATTTAAGAAATCTCTTGATCTATTTTACGATAAAGATTATCATAATCTTGTGGCAAGAAAGAGGGTTTACTCAAATATATTGTTGGATTTTCTTTCAAAATCCAACTTTCATCCCTCAGCTAAAGAAATTTACGATCTTTTAAAACCTCTTTACAAAAAGCTGAGCCTCGCAACCGTTTACAGAAACCTTGATTATCTGGTAAAAAGCGGAGATATAAAAAAGATAATGGCTTCAGACGGTTCGGAACGATTCGATGGGAACATGTCACCCCACGGTCATTTCATATGCCTTAAATGCGGTTCCATTATTGATTTTAAATTGGAAAATAATTCAACCGTTCTATACGAAATTGAAGATGGATTTGTAATAAAGAACCGGTCAGTGCTCGCTGAAGGTTATTGTCCGGTTTGCTCGAAGAAACTCGGAAAGAGTGACGATGAGTAAAAGGAGGAAATAGTGACGATAAAAGGAACCATGACTGAAAACAATCTTTTAAAATCATTCGCCGGTGAATCACAGGCAAGAAACAGATACGAATTTTTTGCTAAACAGGCGAAAAAAGAAGGATATGAAAAAATAGCCACGATATTCGAAGAGACAGCTCGCCAGGAAAAAGAGCACGCGAAGAGATTTTTTAAATTCCTTGAAGGAGGCCCCTTGGAAATTACGGCTACATTCCCTGCAGGTGTCATAGGCAAAACGAAAGAAAACCTTTTAGCCGCGGCTCAGGGAGAGCTCGAAGAACATTCCGTTTTGTATCCGCAATTCGCAAAAACCGCTGAAGCCGAAGGTTTCAAAGAAATCGCTTTAGTATGGCGGAATATTTCAGTTGCTGAAATATTTCACGAAAAAAGATTCAGGCAGTTGCAAAAAGAAATCGACAAGATGTTCTGTAAAGATGAAAAGGTTGTCTGGAGGTGCTTAAACTGCGGTTTCATCCACGAAGGCAAAGAAGCGCCTCAAAAATGCCCGGCCTGCGACCATCCACAGGCATGGTTCGAAAAACTCTGAGCTCGAGGCAGTAATGTTAAGATCTGTAAAAATAACAGAAAAGGTCCACTGGGTAGGCGCGATCGACTGTAGTCTGCGCTATTTTCATGGTTACACTACAAATTTCGGGACAACCTACAACGCCTATTTGATCTTGTCAGATAAAATAACTCTAATCGACACTGTTAAAAAAGGGTTTGAAGAAGAGATGTTGTCGAGAATAGAGTCTGTAGTCGATCCGGAGAAGATAGACTACATTGTTTCAAACCATTCAGAGCCTGACCATTCAGGAGCCCTTGTCTGGACAGTGGAAAAGGTCAAACCCGTAAAAGTTTACGCTTCACCAAACGGAGTCAAAGCCTTAAATAAATATTATCCCAGCTTGGAAGTATCCCAAATAAAGGACGCTGAAAAAATCGACATAGGAGGCTCTTCTCTCGATTTTTTCATCACCCCCATGCTCCACTGGCCCGACAGTATGGTCTCTTATCTCACCCCGGAGAAAATAGTGTTTTCACAGGACGCATTTGGAATGCATCTCGCTTCATCAGAGAGGTTCGACGATGAAATGGATTGGGCGACACTGAAAAGCGCATCAGCGCAATACTACGCCAACATAATCACGCCATACGCGAAACAGGTCGAAACAGCCCTTAGAAAAATTGGAGGGCTCGATATCTCCATTGTAGCTCCAGATCACGGACCAATATGGAGAGACATGGAAAGGTTCAAAAAAATTATAAAACATTATTCGGACTGGGCGTCGGGCAAGTTGGAGAGAAAAGCAGTTATAGTCTATGAGACGATGTGGAAGAGCACCGAGCTAATGGCTAAACATCTTGAGGACGGACTCAGGTCTGAAAATATAAACGTATCAATAATTGATCTTAAAACAGGGAAAAGAAGCGATGTCGCGTCTGAGCTTTTAGGCGCATCAGCTCTTCTCGCGGGTTCTCCCACTTTGAACAACAACGCTTTCCCATCCCTTTTTGACGCTTTGTCTTACGCGAAAGGTCTAAAATTTAAAATTCCTTTCGGAGTTGTTTTCGGTTCTTTCGGATGGAGCGGAGAAGGGACCGGACAGCTTAAAACACTTCTTGAATCTATGTCAATTGAAGTTCTGCATGAAATTAAATGTCTTTACATACCTGATGAAGAAATACTTGAAAGATGCTTTGAAGCTGGAAAAGATTTGGGCAAAAAGATAAACGAAAATTCTAAGGGGAATTAAATAAATAAGACCCACCATGAAGGGCCATTGTATCCCGCCTTCATGAAGGTAAAATTTGATACAGTTTTACTACACGAATTTTAAGATATTTAATCCAAAAAGTTTTTCTTTGTAATATTTGTTTGAAAAATTTTACTTCGTGTAGGTCAAAAGTTCAGCTTTTGACCGAATTCGTGGTAAAAACTTCTTGTTTCTTTATCTATTACAAATGTTGAAAAATATTTATCATAAAAAAAAAGGCGCTGAACGAAGTCAGCGCCGTTAAAAAAAACTATTTGCTATGGACTAGATATCTTTTTGAGCTTTCTTCTCCTGTTTCATTTTTCTTTTTTCTTTCTTGCTGTATTTGGGCTCTTTCTTCGCTTCTTTCTGACCTTTGTCTTTCTTTCCTTTTGTTCCCATATAGCCCTCCTTTCTTGATAAATTATGTTTTTTGTTTCGTTTTCTGTCAATAGTTGTTTAACGGCGGATTATTTTCAAATGTCGGGCATTCTTTAATCGGAATAGTTCAAAAGCTTATGGGACTTTCGTGGTCGGGGTTTAAGCAAAAAAAATAAAGACAGAAAATATTTTCCATTATAAAATGGCATAAATGAATATTAAAAACCTATCCATCCAGGGGCTTATGTTGTTTGACCTCGAAAAACACGACGACAAGCGAGGATGGTTTTTTGAGATATTCAACGAAACAAAACTTATAAAACCCAATTTGCAAAACATCAAACAGGTAAACTTTTCAATTTCATACCAAAACGTCATCCGGGGTCTTCATTATCAGAAACCACCGAGAGCACAAGCGAAATTGATCCACGTAATCGAAGGAATAATCTTCGACGTCGCCCTCGATATAAGAAAATCCTCCCCCACTTTCAAACAATGGAAAGGAGTGGTTTTAGACCATACAAAACCTCAATCTCTATTCATCCCGGAAGGTTTTGCCCACGGATTCTGCGTTTTAAGCGAAACGGCAAAAGTTTTGTACTGCGTTTGGGATTCTTACGACAAATCATGCGAAAGAGGCATCAAACCAACCGATCCGGAATTAAAAATCCAGTGGCCCAAAGGGCCTCATATTCTCTCTGAAAAGGACGAATCTCTTCCGCTGTTTTCGGAAGTGAAAGACTTTTTTTAAGGTGCTTAAGCGAGCGGTAGAGAAATCGTGAATTCCGTGCCTTTGTGAATATCATTATCTATAGAAAATTTTCCCCTGTGAAGTTCGATCAGTTTTTTCGCAATGAGAAGAGACAACCAAATTTCCTTGTCTAAATCCAATCCAATCCTGGTAGATGCCTGTATTTTCTCGTCAAAAGAAGGAATATACTCCAAAAACATTCCGGGTCCGTTGTATTTTATTTTTATAAAAGATTCCTTGACGTTCTTTGAAAGCTTTAGTTCAAGTAAACTGTCCCTTTTCGCGAATTTAATCATCGAAACGAGAATACTATCCAGTATCTCTTCGAAAGCTATTTTGTCCAAATACACAGCAAGAGAGCTTTCACATGCACAGAGTTCTAAATCGATATTTTTATCTTTACAAGCTTCCTTCAGAGAAGGCATCAAAGATCCGATCAGGGTGTTTAAATCCTCTTTTTTTAGTTTCAGACCAAATGAAGGATTTTCGAGTTCGAAAATCCTCGCAATTTTTTCTATAAGCAATCGTGAATAGTTCACTCGTTCAAACACGGATTTTAAAGATTGTGAGATCTCGGAATTTTCTACATTTCCTTTTAAAGCTAAAAAATTAAGGTTTGTCTGTACGAAATCGAGACTGTTCCTGATGTCTTGAGAAATTAAATCAAAAAGATTGTCTTTAGACTGCACAGCGGAAGAGAGCTCCTCTGCGATTTTTTTCAATTCAATTCTGGCATAGTCAAGTTTTCTCTTGGTCTTTTCAAGCTCGGTGTTTCTCTCACTCACAATTTTATTTTCCCTTTCGATCCTGTCTATTTCATAATTGAGTTCGATTTCTCTCATTCTCGATTTTTTTTCATTCTCGTTGATATTCTCTTGGATTTGATAATATTCTACTATCAGATCATAAGCTCTGCTCAGATCTCCGAGTTTCCTGGAGATTTCAGCCATATTTTTTACTATTTCTTTTCTATGATAAGCCATCTCTATTCCAGTCGAATAAAAGTAAGCTTTTTCGAAATATTCTCGGGCATTCAGCATATCTCCCTTTCCTGAGTAAACAGAACCGATGGCGCTGTTCACCATTGCGAGATCTTTTTTGTCGCCGATTTTAACCCTCTCTTTGAGCGATTTGTTTAAAAAGCCGAGAGCTTCTTCGAAGTTTCCGAGGTTTTTATGGGCTTCTCCAAGGTTCAAATACGCCGAGGAAAGACCCCATGGGTCATCTATCTTTCTCTTCAGTTCAATGCTCTTTTCGAAGTATTCCAAAGAGTCCCTGTAACTCTGGCTTTCACAAAGAGACATGGCAATATTCATGTAAAGGTTCGAGAGAATTTTTTCATCACCCGTGCTTTTTATTGTTTTAAGGGATTTTTCGAAATATTGATTGGCTTTATCAATCTCCCCGTTTCGCAAATACAAGATACCTATATTGTTGCATATTCCAGATACGCTTTTATTGTCGCCAGCGAATTCGCTTGAAGAAAGAGCTTTGAAAAGGCATTCAAGGGCGGTGTCGTATTTTAACGTTTCAATATATATTATTGACAAATTGTTCAAAGTCGCGGCGATTTTTTCAGGGGCTTCCATTGCCTCTCTGAGAGAAAGCGCGTTTAAATAATTCTCGGTGGCTTTATCGTAGTTCTTGATTTTAAAATAAACTGTTCCAATCATATGGTAAGCACTCGCCATGCCGTCGTCGTTTCTGCTTTCGATGGCAAGGTTCAGAGCATTGTCCAAAGTTTTAAGGCTTAAGTGGAAATCTCCCTTTTTGCTGTAATCTTGGGCGAGATCGAAAAGAACATCCAGTTTATCCCTAGGGTTATCTGTTTGAGAAATATCTTTTTTGCTATTTGGAAAGTTTTCACCGGTTTTAATAGTGGTATTAATCTTGTCTTTTTTCACAAATACCTTCCGGCAAAACTTTGTTTTTTACAAAAAAATTCTGCTATCAGATCAAATCAAAGTCAATGATTATATTTTTCCTTTTCACCTCGTATTGCCTGTAAGCAACTTTGGCGCTGTCGAACATTCTCTTTGCGGCTTTTGTCTGGTCCGATTCGGCGTATTTATCCGAGAGGTATACGACTTCTTTAATTCCGGATTGAATGATGACTTTGGCGCATTCGTTGCAAGGGAAAAGCCCAACGTAAATTCTGCAATCATACAGGTCAACGCTTATTTTATTCAATACTGCGTTTAGTTCTGCATGACAGACATAAGCGTATTTAGATTCAAGAAAGCTCCCGTCTCGATTCCACGGAAAATCCTCGTCGGAGCAACCAGTTGGGAAACCGTTGTAACCTACACCTACGATTTTATTTTTTGAATTCACTATGCAGGCGCCAACCTGGGTGGAAGGATCTTTGCTTCTTTTTGCTGAAAGTATGGCAACTCCCATGAAGTACTCATCCCATGTTATGTAATCACTTCTTTTTGATGACGGCATCTTTTGTCCTTTCCAAAACTTTTTTCATTTCATTTGTTTTCTTAGACAAATCTTTAGTGCTTCTCTCCCTGTTTAAAGTCTTTAAGAATTTGTAAGTTTCTTCTGCAAACAAAAAGAGAATTCTATCGGGTTTTTCGTGGAGAAACCCTCTTTTTTTCCTAGAGCCGGTCAAGTAAAGGCATTGGCTGATAAAGTCTTCATCAACCGAAAGGATCAACAATTCCGGTTTTTTTCTGATTCTATTCATGGATTTCGTGATTTCGTAAAGCATGTGGGCTTTGATTTTTTTGTCAGGGGGGTAATTCTTAAAACCTGTCAGTTTCTTTATATTTTCGATTAACTCTCCCGGACTCGATTTTGAGAGGTTTTTCAAACGAAGAAGCATTGTTTCCGCTTCAATTTCAGTTTCTTGATCATGAGAAACTCTGATTACTTCTTTAAGTCTTTTTTCAGCCGATTTGTACTTTTTTGAGGAAATCTCGGCGTTCGCGAGATATACATTTATTTCCTTGGAAAATTTGTCGTTTTTCAAACCCAGAGCGATTTTTTGAGCGCTTTTCAGATACTTCCTGGCTGAACGAAGGTCTTTCAGTTTTCCGTGGACGATGCCCAGGTTTATCATGGCGTACATCAAATTCCTGTCAACTCCGGTTTTTTTAGCCTCCAAAAGCTGTTTTTTTAAATACTTCAAGGCTTTTTTGTCTTTACCAAGTTCCAAATAAGATGTCCCAATATTTCCGAGACAAGAAAAGACACCAGTTTGATCTCCAATAGTCCGAGAAATCTCCAAACTCTTTTGATAATTGTCTATCGTCTTTTGCAAATCTCCAATTTTGTAGTATAACTGGCCTAAACTGCTCAATATAAATGCTTTACCTTTTTCATCCTTGAGCGAATTTGACATTTTGAGGGCTGACACAAGGTGTTTTTTTGCCATTTTGACATCTCCGCCCTGCATTTTCAAAATACCAATGTTGGTTGTGACCTGCTGAATTTCAGCTCTGTCTCCCAATTCTTTGACAACAGAGAGTTTTTGATCGAAAAGCCTCTCCGCTTCCGTTAGATTACCCATATCTTTATTCAAAACACCGAGGTTGCCGAAAGTTTTAGACAATTCTACTCTGTCTCCAAGTTCTTTCATTACTTTCAAATTTTCTTGCAGGGAGTCTTTAGCCTGTTCAAGTTCGCCTTTCATGGCGTGCACAAGCCCGATATTTCCTATCGCTCGGGCGTACAATCTTTTGTCCTGTATTTTTTGAGCAATTTCCAGTTGCTTTCGAAATGCCTGCATCGCTTTATCCATGAAACCCTGTCTCCAAAAAACGACACCCTGATCTAGCATTACCTGCGAAAGCCCCTTCTCATCTTTAACCTTTTCGTATAATGATTTCTGAAGGTCATAGTAATCCAGGGCTTTGGCATAATCACCCTGGCTCGCGAACAAAAATCCAAAATCACCAAAGACATCTGCGAGTTCTTTGTCAAGATGATTTGAGGTGAAATGGAGTTCGGCTTCTTTCAGGATTTTCTGAGCTTCTTCGTATTCGCCTTTGCTCAGAAGATGCCTGCCCAAATGCCTCTTTGACACGTAATACAAGTGCATGTCTTTATTTTTCTCGGCGTATTTTATAGCAAAACGATAATACTTATCAGCTTTCTGCCAATCACCTAAAAACCTCTCTATTTCAGCAGCCTTTATCAGGATTCGCTCTAATTGGGTCTCTTCTTTTAGGACACTTAACCTTCCGTCAATGCTCATTATTGCTGTATCTTCGAGTTCAGGTCCAACAAACGACTCTTCTCCCCGGGGAAGCAAAGCGTATATCAATTTTTCGTAATAAGACGAAGCGTCTGAATAACGATATTTCAAACGGAGTTTCTCAGCTGATTTATAGAGATAAAACACGCTTTTTGAACTGTTTTCCGCTCTATGATAATGGTAGGACAACTCTTCGAATTTCTCTTCTATTCTATCCCCGTAAATTTTTTCAATTACCTCCCCTGTCTTTTGATGAAGATCGACCAAATCTTTCTTCAACTGCATTCTATAAACGCATTCACGAATCATAGAATGCAAAAAAGTGTAGTAGAAATCGGATCTCGGCGCCCATATTGACTCCTTTTCACCTTCGAGCAAAAATGTAAAAATATCCGCTTGAGAAGACACCCATGAAAGAATCTGCGTGTCAAAATCTTTCCCCAAAACCGAGGCGATTTTGACCAGATTTTTAAGTTTGTACTTCAGGAGGTCTATTCTTGAAATTATCAGGGAGTTTATGTCAGATGGAAATTCGAATTCTTCGACAGTCAAATTGTCAGCAGTATCGAGTTTGCCCTTGTTTTTAAGAAAGAGTATTATTTGTTCCATGAAAAGAGGGTTGCCTTCTGTGATTTCGATTATTTTTTCAACAATACCGCGCGGGACAAAATTTCGGTTTTCTGCGAGTTCTTCGATCCTCCTTTTAACGTAAAAACGGGAATCATCCTTTTCAAACTCCAAAAGAGTGATCTTGTTGAGTTTGTCTGTCGTAATTTCATCTTGAAGCGCTCTTGTGGGTCTGTAAGAGAGCACAATTAAAAACGGGTAGTTTTCGATGTTTTGGACCATAAAGTTTATCAACTTCACCGAATCGCTGTCCATCCAGTTCGTGTCTTCGATTTCAATTACAAGCTTTGACAAGGTCGAAAGGGCGAGAAAGAAATTTTTCAAAGCGCTCAAAGTATTGTCATATACTGCTTTGGCATCATACATAGAATAGACAGCCGTGCTGTTTTCAAGCCCGATGAGGGCGCTCAAAAATATTTTCCCGAAAGACAGATTCGAACGTAATTTTTCGTTTTCCAATTTTGAAAGGAGGTCGTTGAATTTTTTTTCTACCTCTTCGCTTTTTAGGTTTTCAGTCAAAGGGCTTTCGGTTTTAAAATACAATTTAAGATATTCCGTGAAAGGTTTAAAACTATAGGAAATTAAATCATCGCACCTCATGCCCACCCAGTTCAAACCTAATTTATCAGAAAATATTTCTCTGGCGTTGTTTAAAAACCTGGTTTTCCCAACCCCGGTCGACCCCTCGACAAGAAGCACCCCGGCAAATTTCTTCTGCTCGAGCGGTTTTAGAATTCTTT
>JAFGON010000012.1 GCA_016926475.1 candidate division WOR-3 bacterium
AGCGTGCTCTTCCCGTGATCTACGTGCCCTATCGTGCCTATATTCAAATGAGGCTTACTCCTCGCAAACTTCTCTTTCGCCATTTCCATTCTCCTTTTTAAATATTATTTTTCAAATAACTGAGGCAAAAAGCCCCTGACCGGAATTGAACCGGTGACCTCATCCTTACCAAGGATGCGCTCTGCCACCTGAGCTACAGGGGCAAAAAGCGGGAGACGGGATTCGAACCCGCGACAATCGGCTTGGAAGGCCGAAGCTCTACCAACTGAGCTACTCCCGCGTAAAGTGGCGAGGGTAGGATTCGAACCTACGAAGCCACTGGCAACAGATTTACAGTCTGCTCCCTTTGACCACTCGGGAACCTCGCCTGTATTTCCTCTTGTATAGCTGGCGAAGGGATTTGAACCCCCGACCTGCTGATTACAAATCAGCTGCTCTACCGGCTGAGCTACGCCAGCGAAAATTAAGATTTCTAAGTTATCAATTTTAAGTTAAAAAGTCAAGTTTTTTTCATATGGCGGTACGGGGAATCGAACCCCGGTTTGATGGCTGAGAACCACCCGTCCTGACCCCTAGACGATACCGCCTTGAAGTCTGATATTATTTAAGGAAAAAAAGCTTTTTGTCAATGAAAAATTTTTTAGATTTTAAATTCAATTTCACGAAAACCTCCTAAAGAAAAGAGTTGACATCCCTGCAAAAAAAAACTTATCCTTAAAAACTATGGCAGAAAAAAATCCCGATTCACAAAAGGTAAGGTCGTTTAGAATTTTTTTGATCTTTTTTGCCGTGTTTATGGTTCTTTTCACCATTTTTTTTTCCAAACTCATTTTCGACTTATTCAAAAATTTAACTTATCAACCTCAAAACGACGCAAAATGCCTCTACATCAGACTATCCGGAAACTACAGGGAAATTCCCGGCTTTTTTCCAATAGATTTTCTATCTCAATACAACGACTTGACCATCGAAGATATAGTTCAATCAATCAAAAAAGCCAGAAACGACGATCAAATTGACGCCATTTTTCTTGAAATTCACTCCATTGACAATGGATGGTCGACCGTTTCAGATATAAGAAGTGAACTTGACCGGTTCAGGCAAAACGGGAAAAAAGTATATGCATACATTTACAGCGCGTCGGACAAAGAATACTATCTCGCTTCAGTTGCAGACTCTATATTTCTTTCACCCACGGGATCCCTATTCATAGACGGTTTATCGGCTTCTGTTCTTTTCTTATCCGGTCTTTCAAATAAACTCGGCATAAAATGGGAAGTTTTCAGCAAAGGGGATTACAAATCCGCACCAAACATTTTAACCGACTCATGCCTTTCAGAATACTCAAGGGAAGATCTGGAAAAAATGCTTCTGTCAACTTACAGCCTTTACGTCGAAGAAGTTGAAAAAAGCAGAGAGGATCTGCCGTTTTCTTTCACTCTCCTACTCGACAGCGGTCCATACCTTTCTGCTCAAAAAGCCTTTTCTCTGCGATTGGTTGATGCCCTTGAACCTTATGAAAAAATATACTCAAATTTCAACCTTGCCGACAGCTCCATCTATCCGAGAAAATACCTGTCTCAGGACATAAACGCTTTTGCCAGAGAAAAACCGATTTGCGTCGTTTTCATAGAGGGTGAAATATCTTACGAAAACGAAGGCTTCTTGAGTTACGAAGACGGACAAGACGCCCGTTCAATAGCTCAATTCATTATGGAAGCCGCAGATGATCCCGAAATCAAATCAATTGTCCTGAGGATAAACAGTCCGGGTGGAGATCTCGACGCTTCCTACGCTCTCGGAAAAGCGGTGGAATACGCCTCGCAGAACAAACCTGTAGTTGTGTCCATGGGCGACGTGGCGGCATCAGGCGGATATTTTACCGCCATGTATTCGGATTACATAGTAGCTTCAAAATTCACAGTAACAGGATCTATTGGCGTTTTCATGATAAAACCGGACCTTTCCGGCCTTCTTCTTAAAACTGGATTATCAGTCGACACTGTTAAAACAAATGTTTGTTCAGATTTCATGTCGCCGTATAGACCCCTAAACCAACACGAAGCCCAGATACTTGAAAACTACGCCAGCGAAGCCTATCTTCTTTTCACTTCAGAAGTTTCAAAAAACAGAGACCTCGATTCCGCCTTTGTTGAATCTATCGCCGGCGGAAGAATCTGGATGGGTTTCGACGCCTTTGAAATCGGACTTGTCGACACCATAGGCGGTCTTGATCTCGCCGTTAAAATCGCCAAAGAAATGGCCCAAATACCCGTGGAAAGCGGAATAGGGGTAAGAGTATTCCCCGAGCCTTCTTTCAACTTCAAAAATCTCAGAAACAGAACTTGGATGTATTTCACCTCCAAACTGTTCCCGGGAGCTTATGAATTTCTGATACTGAAAAAACAGCCTTCAAGTATCACTCCTTGCCTGCTCTTTCCCTATGAAATAGACATACGTTGAAATGATCTTCATTCTTTTCCTGATCTCAATTCAAGCAGAAAAATTAGGGTTGAAAATTCCGCCTTCTGAACTGTCAGAAATCAGGGGTATGAACGCTGAGTTTATAAGCTTTCCCGGTCCTGATGGAAGAACAGTTGATTCGATATCTTGCGGATCTTTGAATTCTTCGGAAGAACATTGCGTGTTTTTTCTTCGTTACCGGGATTCTCTCAAGACAAAATTCAGAATTGTGAGTGTCGACCATGCAGGAACTCTGATCGCGAACAGTCCCATTTTCCCTCATTCAGACGGTCTGTACTCGATTGAAAGAGCCGGTTTCGTCGACGTCTTAAACGGTAAAAAAGGCATTTATGTCAAAATTTCACAGACGACGTCGACTCTTTCAAGGGATTTCGACTACATATTCATTTTAGACAGAGAAGGCGTTTCTCAATTCTACAGCCTTCTTTCCCGAGAATGCTTCAACGAAGGAGGGCGTGACATGAATAGTCTGCTCTACTTCTTTGACAACCGATTATGTTTAGCACAGTCCCCCGAGTACTGGATCAGTATCCATGATTACGAAACAGACATAGAGTCGCAAAAGGCCGTTTGGACAATTCCCGGGACAATACTTTTCGAACCAGATTATTTCGGCTACGCGCCTAAATTCTACTTGTTGGGGGAGGATTCGATTGTTCTTCATTATGGCGATCTGCTTTTTTTCTTCCGCCTTCCTGAAGAAGAGTCAATATTTCCTTCCTGTTCATGGAATAGCTTGTCAAGCGTTGAATCCCATCACCTTTTTAAATTGTGGTCAGCTTTTCTCGGGTATAATTTCGCGGTCAATTCCTCTTCATACGAGGGCTTCGACCCTTCCTTCAGAATAGTGGGAGGATATACACGGAAATTCGTCGAGTTGATAATTTTTCTTCAGGACAGAGAGATAAACTCCGGAGGCGACCTTTTTTCTTTGAAATTTTCCAATCCTGAACACCCCGATGCTTTTTTTGAATCGAAACTTACACCGCATAATTCTTCCCCGTTTGATTCTGTTATCATCGAGACGTTCGGTTCTGTGATAACTCCGGAAGTAACAGCGAATGTTGTTTCTCAATCCGAACGCAGCTCCATAATACTCGTCGAAATTCCTGTTAAAGACTTCAAACAGGCGATAGGAATCGAAAGCGATCTGATTGTCGTCTCGGCCATTTTCCGCTACAGAGACATCGACGACAATGAAGTTTCCTTTTCTTCCATTCCTTCAGGCGCAAACAGAGAAAGCACATCGGCTTGGGCAGATATAATTTTCGGAACGCTCACTTTAAAATAGAGGAGAGTGCATGAACACGACTATGACAGACGATGAAATCATAGCTGTCGTCGAATCGGATCTTTTTGATCCTTTTTCAATACTCGGGATGCACAGAAAAGTACTGGACAACTCCAAAATTATCGCCGTTAGAGTTTTTTTGCCCGACGCCAAAGAAATCTTTATTGTAGGAAACAAAGAAACAAAAGCCGCTAAACCCTTACATCCTTCCGGTCTTTTTGAATCAATTTTTCCCGACGAAGAGCATTTTTTCCCTTACAGAATTAAGTGTTCCTGGACCGGGAAAGATTACATTGTTCTGGATGATCCCTACAGATTACCTCCTGTTCTTTCAGATTACGACATATACCTTTTCAACGAAGGTTCAAACACAATGGCTTATGAAAAACTTGGAGCCCACGTCATGGTTTTTGAATCCATCAAAGGAACTCTTTTCGCACTGTGGGCACCAAACGCAAAAAGGGTAAGCGTGGTTGGAGATTTCAACCATTGGGATGGAAGGCGCCATCCCATGCGATCACGAGGAAGCAGCGGGATATGGGAACTGTTTCTGCCGGAAATCACTGAAGGGTGCCTCTATAAATACGAAATCAAAACTCAACAGAATTTAATAACAGTCCGCTCTGACCCTTACGGATTCCATTTTGAAAAACGACCGAGAACCTCATCTCGGGTTTTTGACCTAAACAAATTTAATTGGACGGATGAAGGCTGGATGGGCAAAAGGTCTTTGCCTCTTGAAAAACCGGTTGCAATATACGAGATGCACTTGTCAAGCTGGATGAAAAAAGTCGAAAAAGGAATTGTCGAAGATATTTCATACAGGGAGCTTCCTGATCTTTTAATACCATACCTTCAAGAGACCGGCTTCAATTACGTAGAATTCATGCCTTTGGCTGAGCACCCGCTTGATGACTCTTGGGGCTACCAAGTCACGGGTTACTATGCTCCGACCAGCAGATTCGGCACTCCAGACGATTTAAAGTATTTGATTGACAGGCTTCATGGTGCAGGAATTGGAGTAATTGTAGATTGGGTTCCGGGACATTTTCCGAAAGATTCGCACGCCCTCGCCATGTTCGACGGAACAGCTCTTTACGAGCATCAGGATCCAAGACAAGGCTTCAACAAAGACTGGGGCACGCTAATTTTCAACTACGAGAGAAGAGAGGTTAAATCTTTTTTGATTTCAAATGCAGTCTTCTGGTTCGATAAATTTCATGTTGACGGTCTCAGGGTGGACGCCGTTGCTTCTATGTTATACCTGGATTATTCAAAAAATGACGGCGAGTGGATTCCCAACAAATACGGAGGAAAAGAGAACCTCGAAGCAATTGCATTTTTAAAAACGCTAAATCTGAAAATATTCGAACTTTTTCCTTCAGCCCTCATGGTCGCTGAAGAATCGACAAGCTGGCCGATGGTTTCAAGACCAGTCTACCTCGGTGGGTTGGGTTTTGCTTATAAATGGAACATGGGTTGGATGAACGATTTTCTCAGTTACATTTCAAAAGATCCGGTTTTCAGAAAATATCACAGAAACGATATAACATTTTCCATGCTATACGCTTTTACGGAAAATTTTATCCTTCCAATTTCACACGACGAAGTAGTCCATGGGAAAAAATCTTTCATCTCAAAAATGCCAGGCGATTATTGGCAAAAATTCGCTAACGCGAGGTTGGCTCTCGGGTTTATGTTCTCCCACCCAGGCAAAAAACTCCTGTTCATGGGTTCTGAATTTGGCCAGTGGGAAGAATGGCAATTCAACGAAAGCCTGGACTGGCACCTTTTAAAATTCGAAGCTCATTCAAAGCTAAAGAAATACGTATCCGATCTCGTAAAAATTTACAAAGAGAACAAAGCCTTGTGGGAAGTGGACTTCAGTTTCGAAGGTTTTTCATGGATAGATTTTCACGACACAGACAGCTGTGTAATATCATTCGTCAGATGGGCAAAAGACAAAGAAGATCACATCGTCGTCCTTTGCAATTTCACTCCTGTCGTGAGACAGTCTTACAGAGTTGGAGTCCCCTCCGGCAGCCATTACAAAGAATTGCTCAACAGTGATTCAGAGTATTATTACGGCAGCAACGTAGGAAACTTCGGACTGATACATTCTGAAGAAAAGCCATGGCATTCTTTCTTGCACTCTATTGAAGTGACTCTTCCTCCTCTTTCAGTTCTCTATCTCGCGCCTGAACACAGAAATTAAATCACTCCAAATAATTTAAGCGCAAAAAAAGCTATTAAAGCCGCGGATAAAAAAAAGATTTCAAACACGAGAAACATGCAAAAAAATACTCTGGCGTTTACGAATTTCTCCGAACCCGCTGAATTTGTGAACAGATAGACCACCGCGTTTCTGTAATGTCCCGACCCGGTGATGTAAGTCCTCTTTTCAGCTTTCAACCGGCCTCTATCGAAAAATTTCAGGCTTTCCAGAATTTTTACCGTAGCCCTACTGAGAGTCGAAACAAAAAATGTTGGCAGCATTATTCCCAGAAAAAACCCAGAGGACAATAGAATGAATAAATACATGAACTACTCCTTTAAAGCTTCATTCAATTCTTTTGTAGAAAAAGGTTTTTGAAGAAATTTGAATTTTCTCTCCGATATTTTTTCCATGATAATCGCATTTTCAGTATACCCCGAAAAATAGACTACTTTCAGCGTCTGTTTTCTTTTTGTCAGATCATCAGCAAGCTCTTTTCCTCCCATGACAGGCATAATTACATCGGTCATCAACACATCTATTTCTTCATATTTCCTGGAAAAGATGTCTATCGCGTCCTGTCCATTGTCAGCTGTCAAGACTTTGTATCCCAGCGACAGGAGCATTTCTTTCGTAATTTTTCTTACTCCCGGGTCGTCTTCTACGAGAAGAACAGAAACTTGCTTATTATGCACCGGCTCTTCAACAAAAGAATCTTTTTCCTCCTGTGTCTCTTCATCAACTCGAGGAATATAAACCGTGAAAGTAGAACCTTTCCCCTCTTCGCTGTTTACGTATATATATCCGCTGTTCTGTTTAATTATACCGTAGACTGTTGACAGCCCTAATCCGGTTCCCTTGTCTTTATCTTTTGTCGTGAAAAAAGGTTCGAAAAGATGGTTTTTTACGTAATCATCCATCCCTACTCCTTCGTCGCTGAAAGAAATCGCTATGTACTTTCCTGGGTGCCCTAAAAATTTGTCATTCCGTTCATCATCATTTGATTCTACGTTCATGGTTTCAATTATCAATCTTCCCCCGTTAGGCATGGCGTCCCTGGCGTTGACTACGATATTGAGAATCACTTGTTCAAATTGAGTTTCGTCGAACTTTATTTTTCCAATATTTGCATCGAGAACAAGCTCCGTTTTGATGTCTTCACCCAAAAGACGAGTAAACATATCATATTCTTTTTTTATGAGAACATTGGGGTTAAAAATTTTTGGTTTTATTACTTGTTTTCTGCTGAAAGCAAGAAGATGACCGGTCAGTCGTTTTCCTCTCTGCCCCGCCTCCAGCATCTGCTCAACGGCTATTTTTTCTTCCTGAGATATGTCACTTCTTCCCAGTAAATCACAGTAGCCGATAATAATCGTCAATATGTTGTTGAAATCATGAGCGATGCCACCGGCGAGTCTTCCTATCGCTTCCATTTTTTGAGATTGATGAAGTTGTTCAACAAGCTTTTTACGCTCTGTGATATCTGACACAAATCCTTCCAGGTATGCCGGTTTGCCGGCTTCATCTAAAACAAGGCGAGTGCTGAGAGAAACCCAAATTTTTTGTGCGTCTTTTCTGAAAAGCTGTACTTCTCTGTGAGCAATCTTCCCCTGTTGTAATATATCGGAAACATACTTGTCTCTTTCGTCGGGCGACACGTAGAGCTGTTTTGTTATATCGGTGCAATTTCTCAACAGATCTTCCTTTGATTCGTAACCGAGAATGCTTATCAATGAAGGATTGGCGTCTATAAATCGGCCGTCTATAGTCGATTGAAATATACCGTCAATAGCGTTTTCAAAAATATCCCTGTAGCTTTTTTCACTTATCCTGAGAGCTTCTGCCATTTTCATTTTTTCATCAATCTCCTCTTCAAGAGTGCGGATGAGAAGCTGCAGCCTGCTCGTCATAGAATTGAAAGAGTTCGCCAAAATGTCGAATTCATCTCCTCTGGACATATTTACTCTGAAAGACAAATTTCCAGATTCAATCGCCTTAGAGGCGTCAACGAGTTTGCTTATTGGCAGAACAATGTTTTTCGACGCGCTTAAATTAGTCAGAACACTGACGACAATGATACCCGCAGCGGCAAAAATCCAGAAAAAACGCATTGCTTCCATGACCTTCCTTGATTTTTCCTGGCTTTCTAGTACATCTTTCTGAATCTCCATCTGAAGAAAATCCATTTTTTCTTCAAACCTTCTCTGCAATGAAGCAAGCTCATTGTGTCTTGTGTATTGTGTTCTCGACCACTTTCCCAGAATTACATCCTGGGAAATTTTATCCACTATCAGCGTCAATTTCGCCCCGAAACCCGAAATTTCTCCTTCGGTAATCAGATTGTCTTTGGACAGGTATTTTTCCAAAAGTTCAATCTCTTTTATAAAGCTATCGGTGAGTATTCCAAGCCTTTGATCTACTCCGACACTTTGACGAGTCAACAATGTATTGTCAATTTCAGAAATCACTTCGTTCCATCTGTTTTGAGCCTGAACCATAATATTTCTCTTTTCATTGCAATCTGACATTGATCTGACAGTGTTTTCAACAGACAGGATGTAGAGAAACGCATAGACTATTGATATAACTACGAGTGCTACGGTTATCAAAAATCCGGCTATTACGCGTTTTTTTATTGACAATTTCGGCATCATGTATTTAAAGCTGTTTAAAATTTACTTGGTAATCAGGGCTAGTTCAATGAAAATCGTGTCAGGTACATCTTCTCCGGAAAGGTATTTCATCACGGTTTCTATTCCTATACGCCCCATCTCTTCGGGTCTTTGGGCGACAGTCGCCGTCAGCTCATTTTTCTCCAGAGAAGAAATGGCTTCTTCGGTCCCGTCAAAGCCGATAAAAACAATTTCATCCAGCCTTTGAGCTTCTTTTGATGCTTCAATCGCCCCGAGGATCATGTCGTCGTTGTGAGCGAACACACCATCAATCACCGGAAATTTCGAAAGAATATCCTCGAAGATTTTTCTGCCTTCAGATCTGTTGAAGCTCGCAGAGGCGGAATATACTATCTCAATCTCCGGATAGTTTTCTATTGCTTCGTGAAAGCCTCTCCCTCGTTCAGTGGCGGCTGAAGAACCTTCTGTCCCCGAGAGTTCCACTACTATCCCCTTCCTGTTCAGCATTTCAGACAAATAAACACCTGCCATAGCGCCACCTTCCAAATTGTTGGAAGCGATATGACTTACAATATTTTCGCAGTTTGAGCTCCGATCAATCGTAAAAACAGGAATTCCGGTAAATGATATTTCCTTTATTACAGGACAGACATCGTCGCTAACTGGGTTTAAAATGATCGCCTCGACTCCGTCGTCGACAACTGTTTTCAATTGTTCTATTTGAATTTCAGGATCGTCATGTGCGTAATAGACTATAAGTTCAGCATTGAGTTCATCCGAAGCTTTTTGAGCGCCTTTGACGAGCGACATAAAAAATGGTGTCTCTTCGGTCATGCATATAAGCAGCGCTACCTGCGGTTTTCCAGTTCCGGTTAATTCGCTATTTTCGGACATTTCAACACAGCTTGTGGAAGTTAAAAAAAACAAAAGAAGAAGTAAGCATTGGGGGATTTCTTTTTTGCAGAATCTCGCGAATTCTAGCATTCAAACCTCCTCAACGAATTACAGGCAATTCGTTCATAAAGGATTATACATCCAATTCACGAGATTACATAAAAAAAATTTTGGCGCAGAAACACGAAGTAAAATAAACTTTGCCTTTAACTTCTTATAACAGCGGATAATCTTTCAAATACAGGTGGAAATCTCTCTCACAATAAATTCCACAAGGATGTATTTTGCCGGATTCTCGAAGAGTACCGGTCAAACTATCTCTAAATTTCGCTTTTTAGAGGATCAGGCTCTTTTGATTCCATGAATTTGCCCTCAGCTCTAGCGAATACGTCATCACCTAAGGAAATCGAGCTGTTTAAAAAATAAACGTTGTGAAATTGATTCTTCAAAGTGGCTTTTATGAATATCTTTGACCCGACGGGAACGGGTTTTAAGAATCTGACGTTCAATTCGGCGGTGAAAGCCGATATATTCAGGCTGAACAGGCAATGAGCCATCGCGCAGTCGAGAAGACTGCATATTATGCCTCCGTGAAGATACCCTTCGTAGCCCTGAAATTTTTTTCCGCAATCGAAGTCAGCCCAAACAGACCCTTCTGCTTTTCCATGAAATCTCAACCTCATCGAGGAAGGATTTTCTTCACCGCATAACATGCAGTGTTTATGAGAATCCGGAATGCCTAAAAGGTAATCAGTGGTCACAATAATTTTCAGTGGCTTCAAGTTTTCCGTTGATATAATCCAGAACAAGTTTTTCAGGTTTTTCAACGGGAGCGCCAACGACTACTTTTATGCTAAATTGATCGAAAAAACTGACAGCTTTGTTGCCCATACCTCCCGTTATGACTACATCAACACCCTTTTCACTCAACCATTTAGGCAAAATTCCTGGTTCATGAGGAGGCGGCGCAAAATCTTCTCTGCCGACAATCTCCTTTCTATCTTCGTCTACAGAAAGAATTGCCACTTTCCGACAATGTCCAAAATGAACGTTCAGCATTCCATTTTCAATTGGAACAGCAACCTTCATCCGACCTCCTGTTTTAATAGTTTATCTTCCTTGAGAAATAATCTTCTCCGCTATTTGGGAAAAAACTTTGGACATGTTAGAACTTTTAGGTGATGTTACTAGGGGTCTGCCCTCGTCTCCGGAATTGACAATTTCGAGTTCGATCGGAACTTTTCCGAGGAAAGGCACTCCTGAATTTTTTGCCATCGCTTCGCCCCCGCCGCTTTTAAAAATGTCTGTGTTTTTACCGCAGTGAGGACAAATAAAGCCACTCATGTTTTCGACAACTCCGAGAACCGGCACGTCGAGTTTTTTGCAGAAGTTAAGTGATTTTCTGACGTCTGCGGCTGCAACTTCCTGAGGTGTAGCCACCACAACCGCTTCAACGGTTTTTCCCAAAAACTGAACTGTAGAGAGTATCTCATCGCCAGTCCCGGGAGGGCAGTCCACTATGAGAAAATCAAGTTTTCCCCATTTGACGTCTTTCAGAAATTGTTTGATTAAACCGGTCTTCAAAGGACCTCTCCATATAACAGCATCATCAGGATTTTCGAGCAAAAATCCGATGGAAATAATTTTCAGATTTTTTACGTTTTCCACTTCAACCGGCATTATTTCTGATCCTTCTCCGAAAGCTCTTGTCGTCGCTTTGCCGAGCATTGTTGGAACGCTCGGTCCATGAATGTCTACGTCGAGAAGTCCGGTTTTTTTACCCAGAAAAGCCAGAGCAAACGCAAGATTCACAGCAACAGTGCTTTTTCCAACTCCGCCTTTCCCCGAGAGAACGACAATTTTTCTGTCTATTTCAGATAATTTTTCTATTAGCTGTTTATCGTTGCTCATAGGATTTGCCTGCATA
This sequence comes from candidate division WOR-3 bacterium, assembly GCA_016926475.1. Lineage (NCBI taxonomy): Bacteria > Pseudomonadati > Caldifarciminota > Caldifarciminota bacterium. Next base: position 11,445 of record JAFGON010000012.1, read on the forward strand.
AAATCTCCCAAATTTTTTTTATTTCTTCACCTGCATAACTGTCCCGCATTTCTACAACAGTTAAACCTTTTATTTGAGCTTCAACGACTTTTTTATCGTATGGTATTTTACCGCAAAAAAAGGCTCCTGTCTTTGCCGAATAGCTCTCAATTGCCATTGATTTTTCCTGGTTTATATCCCATTTATTGACGCAGATGAAAAGAGGGATTTTAAAATGCCTCACGAGATCCGCTACGCGGATTAGGTCGCTTTCTCCCGAAATTGTAGGTTCTGTGACGGCTAAAACGGCGTCAGCTCCTGTTACAGAAGCAATGACAGGACAGCTTATACCCGGTGGACCGTCGACGATGACAATTTCAGATCCCATTTTTTGAGCTTCTTTCCTTGCAACTTTCCTGACGAGGCTGACAAGCTTGCCGGAATTTTCTGCACCTGCATTCAGCCTGGCGTGGACCATTTTTCCGCCTTTGACCGAGGATAAATACCACTCCCCGCAGTCTCTTTCCGGAAAATCTATCGCGTCAAAGGGACAAAAACGGGCACAGACACCGCAGCCTTCACATGAGGATGAATCTACAGAATACTCCATCGAATAAGGATCGACTTTTATTGCGTCAAATTTGCATAACTCCAGGCATTTGCCGCATTTTTCGCATCTGAGTTTGTCAATGACTGCAACATTTCCGCTTATAAATCTATGCGAATCTATCTTGTCGGGCTTCAAAACGAGGTGAAGGTCAGCTGCGTCAACATCGCAGTCTGCTATGACGAAATTATCCGAAAGGGCCGCGAAAGAAGCAGAAAGACTTGTCTTTCCGGTTCCGCCTTTGCCGCTTATGACAACTATTTCTTTCATTTCTTGGAATCTCTCGCGTAACTTTCAATTTTTCCCAAAACGCCGTTGAAAACCTCTTTCATTTCAGGCCTGACGTCGAAAATATTTCCGCCCCTTGAACAAGCTTCGGCTATTTTTCTTTCCTCTTTTATTTTCATGAGTATTTCAATATTCTCCCTTTCGCAGAATTCTTCAATTCCCCTGAATTCGTTTCCATGTCTGTTGACCACGACGCCAACGGGTATATCCATTTCTTTCAAAACTTCCTGGGCGAGGGTTAAATCGTGCAGTCCAAACGGAGTCGGTTCGGTCACGAGTATCACATAATCAGAACCTTTCACAGCCGTGGTCATCGGGCAGGAATTACCCGGAGGACAATCTATGATGTTAAGCCTATCTTTTGAAAGGTGCTTTTTGACAGCCCGTATAAGAGGAGGAGACATCGCTTTTCCCACGTCTAGAATTCCTCTGGCAAAACGCAAATTACCAGTTTCGGCAATTTCAAGTTTTCCTATGACAGAATTATTTTCTTGGAAAGCATCCACCGGGCAGACAAGAAAACATCCACCGCAACTGTGACACAAATCTTCAAAAACAATGACCTTGTTTTCTGTCACAGCGAGAGCGTTGAAGTTGCAGAAATCTGCGCACAAGCCGCAATGAGTGCATTTGTCCTCAATTACAGAAGGGACTACAACAGACACTTCTTCGCTTTTTATCTGACCGAGCTTTAAAAACAACCCGGCGTTTGGTTCTTCAACATCGCAATCCAGAAGCGAGACATTCCTTTCTGTCGAAAGAGCCATGGCAACCGACACGGTCGTCTTGCCTGTCCCTCCTTTTCCCGAAGCTACTGCTATGGTCATACCCAATGCGAATTCACGTCTGAATCTTCAGCGGGTTTTAGTTTTCCTCCTTTGAACTCTTCGATCGCTTCAGCAACGCTTTTCGCGTTTGAATGATAGATTTTTACACCCGAGCTTTGAAGGACTTGAAAAGCCTTGGGTCCCGTATGTCCTGTTATCAAAGCAGAAGCGCCTGATTTAGCTATCATCTGAGCTGACTGCACCCCAGCGCCGCCTGCTGCGTCGGCATTCTGTTTGTTGTCGACGACAGTGAAAGTGCCGTCATCCAAGTTGTAGACTATAAAATTTTCAGCCCTTCCGAATCTCTGGTCAAGCGGGGAACTGAGGTCGTTCCCCGCGCAAGTCAAAGCGATTTTCAATTATCCCCCTCGAGTTCGCTCAGCTTTTTGTTTATTTCATCGAGCTGAGACTTCAGGGATTCTGCGGTGTTTTTAAGAGCGTCTTTTTCACTCAACGCAACAGAGGGATTATTGTTGAACCCGAAACGCATCCACCCGGAGACACCTGTTGCGTAAAACATTCTTCTGAAACCTCTTCCTCTGGATCCCCAACCGCCACCGCCTCCCCAATAAGATCCGTTCATATATCCAGGAACTGAATAACCGGCGCAATAACCCATTCTTCTGCCAGTCATTGGTCCACCTCCTAAAGGTCCTGTTCCGTTTCCACCAGGCATTTTTCCTCCTTTATTTTTAGTTAAATCTTCTTCTGCACCGTCCGCGTCCGCGAACTCCCCTATTTCTATATCCACATCCCGGCATGGAATACTTTAAAGGTTCAACCTCTCCCCTTTTACAAGCCTCGACAACGTCTTCTACGCACCCTGAGACAAAAGGGTATATAAACATTCCGCTGTCGATTACTTTTCTCATCCCCTTTTGCGATATTGCGCCACAGACCAAAGCGGATACTCCTTCACTTTTCAGCGCCGAGACCTTGCTCTCCACCGTATCACCAGAAAGATGAATCTTTCCTTTGTCAATTTTACCGTCCTCATAAAACGTGAGAGTAATCGCCGTTTTTGAGGCGTCAAAAACCGGAGACACCCTCCCATTCCAAACCGTCAGTGCGAGTTTCATACTAATTTATACGCAAGCTTAGTGCCAAAACCATCAAAACTTTTGTAAAAACATATATGCCAACATTAGGTTATTTAAAGCAACGCCGCTGGGTTCAGCACTTTTAGTAAAGGTGGCATAATTGCAATAATTAAGCTTCTAATTGTTGCAATAACGCGACTATTTTTCGCCGTCGATTTCTCCAGCATGACCTATCTTGTAATATTTCATCTTTCTGAAAAGAGTCGATTTGTCTATTCCAAGCTGTTTAGCGGCGGAACTTTTGTTTCCTTTGTTTTGTCTTATGGAGTTCAATATAGTTTGCCTTTCGGCCTTTTCGACTGCAGATTTCAAGCCACCAGCTTTTTGATACATACCGGCATTTTTCAATAACTCTCCAGGCAAGTTTTCTGTCCCGATGATTCTTTTTGAACACATTACGAAAGCTCTCTCGACCACGTTTTCAAGCTCTCTTATGTTGCCCGGCCAGTCGTAAGAAAAAAAAACCGAAAAAACATCTGGAGAAAACCCTTTTATGTTTTTTCCTTGAATTATATTGAGCCTCCCTAGTATCTTTTCTGCCAATTGAGGTATATCTTCCTTTCTTTCCCTGAGAGGGGGAAGCGTTAAAGAAATTATATTGAGGCGATAGTACAAATCCTGTCTGAATTCATTTTTTTTCGTCATCTCTAATAGGTTTTTGTTTGTCGCCGCCATAATTCTCGCCTCTGTTTTCTCGGTTTTATTTGATCCCAGCGGTTGGTACTCTCTCTCCTGCAGAACTCTTAAAAGTTTGACCGCGAGAGACTGTGAAATTTCACCAATTTCATCGAGAAAAAGGGTGCCTTTTGTCGCCAAAGCAAGCCTGCCCTCCTTGTCCTTATCTGCCCCGGTGAAAGCCCCTTTTTTGTAGCCGAACAACTCAGATTCCAAAAGTGTGTCAGGAAGCGCGGCGCAGTTTATAGCGACAAAAGACCCTTTTGATCTTGGGCTCATAGAATGAATGGTTTTAGCTAAAACCTCTTTACCGGTTCCTGTTTCACCCTGTATCAAAACCGTGCTCAAGCTTTCAGAAACAGCGGGGAGAAGGCTGAAAATTTTCCTCATTTCTGTGTTTTCACTAACCATCTCACCCGCAGTACTTTTCTCCGTTAGCTCTTTTTTCAGCTCCTCTATTTCACTCAGATCCCTGAAGGTTTCTGCCCCTCCAATAATTTTTCCGCTTTCATCCTGCAGAAGCGCGGTTGAAACGCTTATTGGTATTTTCCTCCCGTGCAGATCTATTATATAAGCGGAAACATCTACAAGAGGTTTTCCAGATTTGATTGTTTTCCTGAGAGGGCACTGGTTTTCGCATTTATTTGATTTGAAGACTTCGCAACAATTTTTTCCAACCGCGTCTTCTCTTCTCACTCCCGTGATAATTTCCGCGGCTCTGTTGAAATACGTAATTTTCCAATCCAAATCTACAGTGAAAACTCCGTCCGATATACTCTCGAGTATTTTTTCGACCATGCCTATATTTTCATTTCAAAACCTGAAAACTAATTGTTTTTGTGATTCTTGCGTTTGTCAGGACGGCGAAATAAACTCCAAGGGGTAGTTTCAAGGTGACGTTAAATGTTTTGCCTGTCTCTTCCAGGCAATAATTTCCGCAAGATCTGCCCAAGATATCATATAAGCGCAATACGCCTTTGGATTCGTATAATACCGACAGAACTTCACCTTTGTAAAAAACACGGAAAACTTCATCTTGATGGAGTCTCGCGCTATTTTCTTCTCCCACTCCAGTCCAGTGGTACTCGTAAGCTCCGATATCTATCTGCCCGTCAGATGGTCTTCCGGCAGGATATTGTGAAACATCATGAAGAGGGGGGTGAAACAGTGGAGGAAAAAGAGGGTTGGGAAACTCAAAACCGTAAGGGCTGGCAGGAGTTTGATTTCCGGCGTCTTTAAGGGGGCTTGTCTGTAAAATATTCAGATCCAGCGAAGAGAAATCGACAAACCCGGGGTCTGTTCCTATGGTTGTAGAAGTCCATTGAGAGGGTATATTCGAAGCGCCCTGGTAGACCCAGTTGCAGCTTCCGCTGACTACAGCAGTGTCATGTACCCAAAAAGCGTCTGACGTGCGAATAATATTTATACCTCCACCTTCTCTGTAAAATACGTTGTTGTGCATTTCGACGCTTTCGAGGGTGTCAAAGCATCTGAAGACGGCGCTCGTTCCGCACACGAAGGTGTTGTTGACGAATCTGTATCTTCCGTGAGTCATTCCAGTTCCGTCGCCTCCTATTCTGACGCAGTAAAAATTTGAATTGTTTCCTGCTGAAGTCGCTTTTTTCGCAATGACATTCCCTACTATATCGGAATCTTCGCGTTTTAGGCCTATGTTTCCGGTGTCACCTCCGTCGCATCCTATCAATTCCAATTCGTGATAAAACCCTCCTTCAATCCAGTTGTAATATATTTCATTTCTCTCAGCTCTCGACTTGACATTGTTGCCTCCGTCAGCGTCGTGGATATAACAATGCAACATTCTAAAGACGCTTCCAGGATGGTGAACTTCATCGGTCGCCATATAAACCTGGTGCCTGTAATCTCCGTCTCCGCAGTTTCTCACTTCTACAAACTCCATGAGACAAGAACCCGAGCCTTGGTCCGCTCCTAGAATCCCATGAGCGGGACAATCGCGTACGAGAACGTCCCTTAAAGTCAAATCATCTGCCTGATGGTATACACCCCTTGAAGTTCCGCCCGTGATTTCAAATCCTTGAAAAATGTAATGATCAGCGCCGCTGTCGTAAGGCCATGGAGATATAAAAGAAACTGTGTTGGTCCCTCCTGAGATAGTTGGTCTGTTTCCGTTTATCCTGACGCCGATTATGAAGATCTTGCTGTCCTGTCTTCCTGCTTTTGTGAAAACTACATCCCCCGGATAAGTGCAGTCTCCATCGACAAAAACACTGTCGCCTGGATCGAGCAAATCGACAACCTGCTGCAATGCTGTAAGAGGTCTCGTCGGACCGACATAAAAAACGTCGCCGTATAAACTAGTTGTAAAAAACAGCAAGCATAAAAACAGTGTTTTTTCTTTCATAAAACCTCTTTTTTAATCCTTTTTACCACCTCTCTGCTTTTCGCTAAATTATAACAATTTTAACCGACCAATATAATACATAAAAATTTTCAGAAAAACCTTTACGACAGCGTCAAATATGAAAATCTAAGAATCTGAGGCATTTTAGACAAACCGTTTTTTAAATATTATTCTCAATGACTGATAAGGTTGATGGAAGTCCCGTAAAAGGCTTTTGGAAGTTATAAAACAAAGTGTGGCAAGTTATTGAAAGTTCACCACACTTTTTCGCAAAAAGAAAAGATTTCAGTCGAAAGCCATATCTGTTTTCCAGACCTCCCATACTTTGCCGACAAGATCAGGACCCGGCTTTAAGGTCATTTTTCCAGGTTTCCAGCCCGAAGGAGCGGCTTCTGTGCCCTTGCTGTTGCGTACAAGTTGAAAAGCCTGTATTTGACGCAATGTCTCGTTAACGTTTCTTCCCACAGGAGGCGTCAAAACCTCATAACCCTGTATGATTCCATCCGGGTCTATGAGAAAACGACCTCTTGTCTCAACCCCGGCGTCAGGGTCATATACTCCGTAAACAGACCCGACTTTGCCTCCAGCGTCGGAGAGCATTTGAAAAGGGACTCCGCCTTTGACCATTTTGGACAATTCGTTTTCATTCCAAATCTTGTGAACAAAAACGCTGTCGACACTGACCGACATAACTTCAGCGCCTAATTTCTGAAATTCAGGGTATTTTTCTGCGACCGCAGAAACTTCTGTCGCTCAGACAAAAGTGAAGTCACCAGGATAAAAGCAGAGAACAATCCATTTTCCGAGGAAATCCGACAGTTTTACCGACGTAAACTTACCTTTAAAATAAGCTGGAGCCGAAAAGTCCGGCGCCTTTTTTCCGACCATTACCATGGTTTTGTCTTCCTTGTTTAAGGGTTTAGTATCCTCTTTTGCCGGTTCCAGCTTCTCTCCGACCGGACCTCCTGTAGGTCTCGCGCAACCGATTTGCTCTTCAGCCATTGGCATTCTCCTTTTCTGTATAATTTAAACAACAGAATCTGATTATCCGCATTTTATTGCAGGGTATTTGATGAATGATTATGAGTATTTCTCTTATGGTTGGATTTGTAAACATATCTGATAAACCCACGCGTAGATTTTATCACGGCTGAACCTGTTTTCAAACATTAATTTAGCGCCAAAGCAACTTATTCAAATCCAACCATCACCGGATCTGAATCATTACCTTTTTTTGGGAAAACCCTATCTTCCGAACTTTATTTATAGTAGAACAGGTTAAAGATGCCATATTTCAAAATTAATCATATTTGTCGCCGTATCCAAAGTGAGTTTAAACGGTTCTGACCTTTCAAGTTTTGAATGAAAGTATTCATAACCGAAAGTCCTTGAAATCCATACTCCCCCGAGGCTTTCCTTTTCGACCATAATCCATGCTGATTCAGCATAATTTGCGCCAGCGACACAGTTGTAATATTCTGATCCTACGATTTGATATTCAATACCGCTTTCAGACTTATCCTGGTATTGTATTACTATATATCTCGTGTAGTCTGAATCAAATGCTCCGGAGGTATATCTCGTACTGTCGACGATTATTGTGAAAAGAGTATCTATTGCAATTCCGGTCTTATCTTCTATCAACCAGCTAATTTCTTTCTTATGGCTTTCTGCTTGAAAACAGCCCGTCAGAAGAAACAGAAACGCCAAGACATTTGTCTTCAGGTCTGTCTTATTCATAACTTTCCTACCGGAGCGATATAAACCACAAATTCTTCAACGCCGTCCAAATCCAGCATTTCATCCGATCTCTCCTGATCGTAGGCTGCTACTGCACAAGTTCCCGCGCCAATTGCCGAACAAGCCAAATAAAGATTCTGACAGACGTGCCCTGCGTCAAGGGCAATAACTTTGTACGAAGCCTCGGCGTATCTCCATTCCATGCGCGCAGGGATTACCGACCAATAGAAAGTGACCGCGCCCCGACTGCAGAAATCCTGCCCGAGAGTCGAAGCCGAAACGGTTTCTTCCAGGTTCTCGACTTCTTTGATAAATACCAATTCATGGCTGAGAGGAAGATAACGATAGACACCCTTTTCAAGCCCTTTAACCCTGAAAACAGCGAGATATGTTTCAAAAGCATGCCTGCATCCTGCAGAAGGAACTGTCCTGAAGTAAACTCTGTTTTTTATGTTTTCCCTTATCCCCTGAGTTGACCAGAGAAGAAAAGAAAGTTCCTCCAAGGACAACGGGTCTTGCATAAAAGATCTGTGGGACTTTCTTTTTGCGATTGCCTTTTCTACGGATACGCTTTTGATCGAACTCCAAGCGCCGGGCGTTACCAATGCAGTTTTTTTTGCTTTCAACGGACTTTTTTTTTCAACTGGTGGAGCCGGGATCCCTTCACTCTGTCGAGTTTTAGAAAAATCAACTTTCTTTCTTATGCTGTCTTTCAAAAAATCTCTGTAGTATTCCTTCATTTTAGATCTCTCTTTTGAATTTTAAACCTACCGTATTTCTTCGACAAAAATCAGAGCGTAAGCGACTTTTTCGTCTTTTCCCCTTACAGGTATAAAATCGAACCAAAAGGTTTTCGTGATTTCTCCGATCGGCAGTCTGAAAGGAGCTTGAAATTTCTTTTCGATTTTATCTTTCATGAGAGCAAGCAACAAAATTCGGACAAATTTTGTGTTGTATTCGTTTTTTTCGATAGACGTGAAAGAAAACCTGTTGTTTTTTACTCCGAAAAGGGTTTGAAGTGCTCTGTTCATTATGAAATGTTTTTCTTCGACATCGACCAACATGCAGGGTTGGTCAATCCTGTTGAAGATGATATCGAGAACCGAAAAGCTGAGTTGAACCTTTTCCGCTCTCAGCCTGTCGAAAAGGCAAAGCCTTTCACTCAACTTGTTTGAAAGGTCGACAATTCCGGTGAATTCATCGTACACCGGACAATTTTGCTTAATGCCTACTTTGTAGTCTCCCCCGTAAAGAGATTTGATAAAAGTCAACATCCTCTTTTGGAACAAAACAGTCCTGGTCGCCAAATAAACCGATAGAGAGAAAAATATCGCGGAATAGACGTAAAACAGAACGCCCCTTAAGACACCGCTTAAAAAAAGCAGGATTATTGAACCCACCCCGAGCAGGAATATCGAAAAAAAAACAAAGACCGCCGATATTTTTATAACTTTATTTTTTTTCACTTTCCTTTGGCAAACCTTTCGATGTTTTTGTCCGATCCGGCTATGAGTAAAAAAACGTCTTCTTTGAGCTCTTCATCGGGTGACGGGATATCGTCGAAGACTTCCTTGAACTCCCTCTCCCCGGATGAATTTACATGCGGTATCAGATATTTTATTCCCACGACATTGACCTTGAACTCCGTTCTCGGTTCTATTTCCCTGAGAGTTTTCCCGATAAAAGAATCGGGGATTTTTATCTCAGCTATGCTGTGACCTTCAGAAAGCGGAATTCTCTTTGACACGTAGCTCGAGACAAGGCTTCTCGCTATAGTGATTCCCATTTGTTCTTCAAGGCCAATTATCTGATCTACGTCGAGCGTTTTTAAAATTTCTTTTTGAAGCTCGTTTATCGCCCTGGACCAAATTCTTTTGACTCCCATTTTTTTTAAAAGCAACGTCGTGAGAAGATTAGCTTCTACATCGTCACCGATGCAGACAACTGCTACATCCACGTCCTGAACACCTATTGAAAGAAGAGCGTTTTTGTCCAAGGAGTTTAGGCAAACGGCATAAGTTACAGTTTCTTTAATATCTTCGACTTTGTTCTTGTCGTTGTCTATGGCAATTACCTGAGCGCCTTTGTCAGTAAGTTCCTTAGCGAGCGTGCTCCCAAACACACCAAGTCCTATAACCGCGATACTTCTCATCTTTTCTTCTTTCAGCCGATCATAACTTTTTCTTCGGCGTATGTATAACCGGTTTTTTTGTAGTGAGAAATCAAAGTGTAACCGATAGTCAAAGGGCCCAGCCTTCCAAAAAACATCAGAACTATTACGAGGCTCTTTCCAATGGAAGAAAGATGCGGAGTGATGCCCTTGGAAAGCCCGACCGTACCCACTGCGCTTACAGCTTCAAACAAAATATCAAAAAATGAAAATTTTTCAAAAAACAAAAGCAGTGTAACAACTATAAAAAGTACAAAAATGTAAAGAAGTAAAACCGTCACGGCTTTGGCTATTGTCTCGTCTGGTATCGTTCTTTTGAAAATTTCTACGTTCCTGTTTTTCGTGAAACCATTTGTCATGCAACCCCACAAAACCGCAAAAGTTGTGGTCTTGATTCCGCCCCCTGTAGAGCCAGGGGAAGCTCCTATGAGCATCAAGCCTATCATCAAGAGTATTGTGCTCGGTGCGAGCGAAGAAAGGTCAACGGTGTTGAAACCGGCTGTTCTCGTCGTGACCGATTGAAATATCGCCGACAATATCTTTGTCTTGAACCCGGACGAATTCGGAAATTCGAATAGAAATATCCCCGCCGATCCCACCAATATAAGAATCAAAGAGACGAATACAACTATTTTAGACTGAACTTTGAAATGGAAATTTGTTTTTCTCTCTTTGACGAGGTATTTTGTCTTTTGCCATATATCTTTTATCGCCGCGAAACCCAGACCGCCGAAAATTATCAGACCGGATATTATAAGGACAGTAGCCGTATCTGAAGCAAAACAGGACAGACTGTCGCTGAAAGTTGAAAAACCCGCGTTGCAAAAAGCCGAAACAGAATGGAAAATACCATGGTAGATTGTTTCATGGAGCGAATCGAACCTACCGATCCAGAATATCGCTAGGGCGACAGCTCCAACCGCTTCAAAAAACAGCGTCATCTTGAAAATGAATTTGATGAGCTGGGTGACTCCCGACAATTCATTTTGCTCCAGTATGTCACCCATCGCGGCTTTTTGCCCAATATCCATCTTCTTTCCGGTAAGTATCGCGAGCATGACGGAAAAAGACATTATTCCAAGTCCACCGAGCTGAATGAGTGCCAAAATAATCATCTGGCCCAACCTGCTGAAATGGGTGGCTGTGTCCTTAACTATCAAGCCCGTAACGCATACTGCCGAAGTCGAAGTGAAAAGAGCGTCCAAAAGAGGGGTTTCTTCACCTCGGGAAGACGCGAAAGGGAGGGTGAGAAGAACAGCACCCGAGAGTATTAAAAAGAGAAATGAAATGGTCGTGACCTGCGCCGCTTTCAAACCCGTTCCTTCTATGAAATTTTTAGCCCTTCTGAATCTTGAGAGCACAGACACGACTATCGCCACCTGCCAGAAGATAACGCTGAGAGACATGTTTTCTTTAGGGAAAAAAAAGTATACGAGTGGAACCAGGATGATAATGTCGTACCAGTTGTACAAAATATGCCTGATCTTGTTTCTTGAGTATAAAAACATCAGAGCAGCGTCAGAGAAAAAAACGAGAATCACGGAAAAGTTTATCCACCTTAGATAGGGATAGATGTTTTCGGCTAAAGAAGTCTGCGACCGCTCAAACAAAAGCAGAAACAGGGCAAAAAGAGCCATTATGCCCGCGATTTTATCCACAATACTTTTCATTTTTTTATTGATTGTAGAAAAACTTTTCAACAGGGGCAAGCGGTAAATCCAGTTTCATAAAGAAATGGCTTTATGATAATGTTATTGACCTTTCATCTGATTTTTTTTCCATCTCTAAAAGGCTGTTGTTTAGCTATAGACAGATGTATATTTTTTCGGACTACAACATGGAGGAGGTTTTCATGAAAATTGTTTTTATTTTTTTTACCTTCATCACCATGATGTCATTTTCCTTGTTTTCTTCCCAAAAAAAGGTTTCATCGTCGGTTTCACAATCGGACCGTCTCTTTCTTTCGTTCACGCTGAAAACAACCAGAGCATGAAATACGATAAAACACATTTCGGAATGAGTTTCGACTTCAGAGTGGGTTGGGCGTTCACAGACCAATTTTCTATTCAATACGACCACAAAAGCGCAATTTTTTTCAGCGACGTGCTTGATAGGGAACTTTCAGACAGACAAAAAATATTCGCCACTCTTTTCCTGCCCTTCTATCCCATGACATTCAGCCACAACAACGCCGGAATAGGAATGACTTATTTTTTCAAACCGAAAACTCACTCTGCTTACATCGACGGCAACTTCGGTTTTGCCATATACCCAATCGGCGACTGGCTTGACGACATAACGGGCGGACCCGGATTTTTTCTCGGTGAAGGTTACAAGTTCTCTGAACACTGGCATTTTCACGGGTCGATTCTTTTCGGTTTTTCTTCAGAAGACGAAACCTGTTTCGATATGACCTCCAATGCTGTTTCTACAATCCTGACCGTATAGAACACCTCTTTTACTGAGTTTCCTTTTAAATCACGAAAGAATAGCCTACTTTTGCAAAAAGCGTTCTGTCCCTTTGAGCAATCGGGTTTACCTCGTCGCCGTCGTAGTTGTCCGAATACCCCAGATATAAAACTGTCTGCGGGTTGACCTTGTACGAGAAAAGAAGCTGTGTGAATATCGACTTGCTCTCTCTGCTTATAGGGAAGGGGTAGAGGTCGGGATCAAAAACATAACCTACGTATTGAAGGATGCCCCTCACAAAGCATTTGTGGGAAAAATGGTGTTTAGCGGATAAATTTAGGACATTGGCGGTGTACAGTTTTCCCTCTTCAATCTCCATCTCTTCGTATTCATGGGAAATTTCAACGTAGAAGTTTCTCCCAACATTCAGTTCGATATATGGTTCTACGTGCAGACAAACACCGGGTCTGATTCCGTTGTAGTCAATATCGTCGCCATAACTCGAATACAGGGACAAAAAAATCATCGATGAAGGTCGAATCTGGAAATAAAAGGTTCCCCTGTCGTTGTCGAATTCCTCTCCCAAAAATCCCTTTTGACCCTCGAAAAGGTTTATCTCCGCGTAAATCATGTGCGATCCGGAATAACAAGCGCCTATTCTATGCTCTTTGTAGATCAAAGTGTCACCGAAATTTTCCTCATAGGTGTAGGAATACGACAAATTCAATTCACGATACCAGTTTCTCGGAGAACCTATCCAAGAATAATCAAGACCTGTGCTCATGTTTTTGTAATTGTCCTGGTAGACGTGTCCCAAATCACCCCTGAAAAAAGGATCCATGAGGTAGAAATTCCAATACCAATTCAAGTTTCTGGTATTGTGATAATAACCTCCGAGCAAAGACCACCCTTCAAAAACAGTGTCCGGCTGACCGTATCTCGAATAGATTTCTTCGGGGTATTGGGTGCTCGAATAGGCTCCTGCGAAATTAATCCTGTCGTTTCTCCGCAAGTTGAAACTTCCGCTCACTCCACCCGTCCTGTTGAAATAATTCTCGCCCTCCCTGTCCGTGAGTATAATACCGGCGTTGGCAGATATACCAAAATCCCTGAAATATCTGAGAACCGCGCCCAAATTATTCTTTTCGAGACTTGCGGTCCTTGAATAAAAACTGTTGGGTATTGTGAAGTTCGTTATGCTGTCCTCAACTATCACAAACCCTATCGAGTTTACGCCTTCCTTTCCCGTTATTTTTAGACCCCATTCTGGATCGGCAAAGGTTCTAAATTTGAAAACGGGAATGCTGAAGCTGAACAGTTCAGATCCTTCGAGAAAAAAAGGTCTTTTTTCAGGGTAGTAAATCGAATACTGTTCGTTGACGTTCAATTCAGCGGCGTCCGCTTCGATCTGTGAAAAATCCGGGTTTATAGTCGCGGAAAGTTTCATGTTTGAAGCGAATTTCCAGAACATCGTCAGGCCTGGATCGTATCTCTCGGCTGTGTTTTCGAAACTTCCGTTTTCCCTCTCCTGTGACAGAATTGCGACGAAAGTCGGATCGATTTCGATGTTTCTTCCGGGGTTCACCCCCACAAAACCTATCAATTTGTCGGCCTGGTTCATGTAGCTGTTTATATTGGGGTCTCTCGGAAAAAGTCCTACATGGTGTCTCACGCTTCTCGGGTAGCTTCTGACGATGTCAATACCAAATATTCTCGCCCCTTCAGAACGAGGGAAATTCAAAGCCCTGAATGGTATGCACATTTCGACGGTGTAGCCGGTATCGGTAATAGTTCCCGCAGAATTCCAAACAGCATCCCAACTCTGCAAGGTACCGCTGTATGAACTCTCAATCTGGTCCATCTGAACCCCCAAAGGATTGGAGAAAAAATCGTATGTTCTCCGCTCATCGTTGTAAGTGTCAAGGATTAACCCCACCCAGTCGTCGTTCCACGCGTTGTCTCTGTCGCAGATTCTCGCCCTGATGTCTGCAGGTTTCGGATCTTTGGCAACAAAAACCGCGTAGAGATTCTTTTCATCGTAGGCGAGATATATTTCAGTTGCAACCGGCGGTTCAATATTTTCTCCGGGATCAACCTCGTAGTTAAGGAATAGATGAAGTGCGTTTTCCCACTCTTCCATTTCGAAAATTCCGTCAATCCGGATCTTTTTATCCTTCATCGGTATCAGATGATAATTGTCCATAGAGTCGGCTAAAACTAAAAAATCCTCTCCAATTCCCTCGAATTGAGAGAATATGCTTCCAGAGGTCAAAAGAATAGAAATGATAAGAATCCTGCACTTCACACCTACCTCCCTTTTTTATGTTATCAGTTACGTATTTTATCAATAATTAAAATAAAGTCAACATAAATCTTGAAATAAAAAGCATTTGACAAAAATTCAAATATATGTTACTGGTTACATAAATAAAGGAGGAATTATGAAAGTTCTGTTTCTGGCTCTAATCTTTCTCGCTCTTCACTTTGATCTGGTTTCTCAAAACTTCATCATGCAAGACAGGGCGATTGACGCTACAGAAAAAGAAAAAATCCTCGACAGTATAACCGGCTATCTAGCAGAAACTTACGTCTATGAAGAAGTCGCGGAAAAGATGAACGATCTTGTCATGTCAAATTTACACAACGGGTTGTACGACCATATTTCAGGTTTGAACGAATATGTCCAAACTCTCAACGAGGATTTATTTTCAGTCTGCCAGGACAGACATTTCCAGATACTCCCATTTGTAGATCCGAGGTTGTCACAAGAAAACCCTGAAGAAGAAGACGAAATCAAAATGATAGAAGAGATGCGACAAAAAAATTTCGGTTTTGTGAAAATTGAGATTTTACCCGGAAACATCGGATATCTCAAATTCGACGAATTTGTAAATGCGAGGTATGCAGGTCAAACTGCCGTTGCGGCTATGAATTTTCTTTCAAACACCGATGCACTGATTCTCGATCTCAGGGACAACGGAGGCGGTGAAGCGAGCATGATTCAGCTCCTGGCCAGCTATTTCTTCGATATACCAAAGAACATAAATGATTTTTACTACAGAATCGACGATGTCTATGAGCAGTCATGGACATATTCATTCGTGCCGGGGAGTAAAATGACAGAAACACCGGTTTACATATTAACGAGCAGTTACACATTTTCAGCTGCTGAAGAATTCACATACGATCTTCAAAAACTCGAAAGGGCATCAATCGTCGGAGACACCACGGGGGGTGGGGCTCATCCCATAACCGCAAAATCATGGGATAATTTCGGAATAACGATTGTATGCCCTTTCGCCAGAGCTTGCAATCCGGTCTCTGGAGACAATTGGGAGGGAGTGGGAATTATTCCGGACTACCCCGTCGAATCACGAATTGCTCTTGAAACCGCACAGCTTATCGCTTTAAATGAAATGCTAAAAAAAAACGAAGATCCGGAGAGAGAAAAGGAGACCGCATGGCTTGTTGAATACTATGACGGTCTTCTCAATCCAGTGTTTCTTTCAGAAACCGAACTTGAGAAATACGAGGGTATTTATGAACCAAGAAAAATATACTTGGAAAATGGAGCCCTTTATTACGTAAGGCAGGGAAGAACACCTTACCAAATGGTGTACATCGGAGACGATACATTTTTAATAAAAGATTTGACTGCCCTGAGGATTAAATTTGAAAAAGACGAATTTGGATCTTGCTCGGCTCTTATAGCCCTTTATCAAGGTGGCAGGTCTGAAACCAACCCTCGTAGTTTGAGGTAAGTCAATAAAACTTTTATCCGAGGTTTACTGAATGATAAAAAGGTACG
>JAFGON010000013.1 GCA_016926475.1 candidate division WOR-3 bacterium
AAAGTTATTGAGCAGAACTTGAACAAGCTTTTAAGAGACATGGTAAATTTCTTAGACGCCGAAAAACTTGAAAAAGGCTTGGTTTTTTACAACCATGATCAAGTCATTAACATTTCGGAAATACTGAAAAATAAAGTGTTAGTTTTTCAGAGTTACGCTAAAAGCAAAAGTATAATTATAAACAGCAATATAAAAGATCATCTTTTCACGAAAGCCGATCCTTTTGCAGTTGACAGGATAATAAACAATCTTCTGGACAACGCCATAAAATTCACCTTCAAAGGATCCATTGATGTTTTTCTGGGTGGCGGTGAAAATTCCATTGTTATTAAGGTTAAGGACACAGGTATCGGAATAACCAAAGAGCAGGAAAAAAGCATTTTTTCTCCCTATTACCAGATCTCACATAAAAAACAGAACGTACAGGGAATCGGAATGGGGTTGTATATAACCTCTGAGATCATTAAATCGTTGAATGGCACAATTGAATTGACAGGCGATATTGGCAGGGGAAGTGAATTTATTCTTACTTTCCCCGGATACAGACCGAAAGAAACCGACACTATTATGGCTGTTTCTGAAACAACGATTCCTGATAATTTCCAATTTGAAATGGAATTACAGAAAGAAAAGTATATATCCCAAAGGGAAAATATTTTTGTTGTCGAAGACAATAAAAACCTGCTTGCGTTTCTGCAGTTTAAATTGTCTCAAAAATATAACGTTTTCACAGCGGAAAACGGATTTAAGGCAAGTGAAAAAATCAACTCAATCCCTTTGCCAGACCTGATAGTGTCCGACATAATGATGGATGAAATGAACGGTTACGAGTTTTACGAAAGAATCATGGAAAACGATACTTTCAAGAATATACCGTTCATCTTTTTGACCGCTAAAACAGGAAATAAGGAAAGATTAAAGGCTTTGGAACTGGGGGCGGTGGATTTTATATACAAGCCGTTTTCAGCGGAAGAATTGATGAACAGAATCGAAGCTCTCCTCCGTCTGCAAAAAATGAAGAGCTCACAGTTTGAAGAGGACAAAAATTTCTCCTTCGGAAAACTGATGGGCGGAATTTCCCATGAACTGATTAACCCATTGGTTTCCATGGATGCACCCCTGGAAAATTTGACCAAACACCTGGATGATTTAGATCCGAATACACGGGAGAAATTCAAACCATACATCGAACGCATAAAATTCAACCTTGAAAGAATAACCAATATAGTAAAAAATTTGAAGGCTATATACTACCAGGAAAAAATCAAAAAGACGGATTTACTATTAAAGCAAATTAAATCCGCGATGTTTAAATTGTTTGAAGATTTCAACGACAAAAACGCCAAGCTTAATGTCGAAATCGATGAAGACCTGCACGTGAAAGCAAATTACGATGTTTTGATTCAAATCCTGTCCAACTTGCTTTTAAACGCTCTGGAGGCTGTCTCTGAAAACGGAGAAATCCAGATTAAAGCTTCCAAAACGGAATATGATCCTGTTATTATAGTCAAAGACAACGGCAGGGGTATTGCCCTGGAAGAAAAAAAATATATTTTCGACGCCTTTTACACATCCAAAGAAGTTGGAGAAGGAATGGGTCTCGGTTTATATATAGTCAAAAATCTGATTTTGAAAATGGGATGGGATATTTCTGTAAATTCTAAAGTAACCCTGGGCAGTGAGTTTATGATAACAATGAAAAGGAACCGAGATGAATGAAATTGTTCATAATCTTAAGATCATGTTCGTCGACGACGAGCAAACTTTAATGGAAGATTTAAAGGAATTTTTTCAGGATTACAGAATAGATTTCTTTTCAGACCCCCAAAAAGCTTTAAGTGAATTAGATTATAATTATTTTGATATAATAATCGCCGACTATAAAATGCCTAAGGTCACAGGTCTTGACCTTCTTTTGAGCGCGCGGGAGAAAAACGCCTATGGATACGGGGTTTTGTTCACGGCTTATGCCGATAAATATCTGTTGGAAAAAGTTATAAACGAAGGGCTGGTAAACCATTACATCGAAAAACCCGTCAGTTTGTTCGAACTGAAAAAATTTCTGGATAAAATAATTTCTGAACGCTCAAATAACAAAGAACAAGAAAAATATTTGAAACTTTTGGACATTGAAAACCAAGAATTAAAACACAGGCTCTTTGAACAGAACCCAAAAATAATCGGCCTTGACCGGGGGTTGAAAAAAATATTTGAAGATGTGTTAAAAATATCCAAGTTGACCGTCAATGTTCTCATAACAGGTGAAACCGGCACTGGAAAAGAAGTGGTAGCAAGATTGATTCATTTTTCGGGAAAAAGAAAAGAAAAACCCTTCATAAAAATAAATTGCTCGGCAATCCCCCAAAACTTGTTGGAGAGTGAATTGTTCGGTTTTGAGAAAGGAGCATTTACCGGAGCGGTAAATTCCAAACCGGGGAAAATAGAACTCGCCCACCAAGGGACACTGTTTCTCGATGAAATCGGAGAAATGGATATAAATATCCAGGCCAAGCTGCTCAACGTAATTCAGGAAAAGAAGCTATCAAGGTTGGGAAGCATCAAAACCATCGGAGTTGATTTTCAACTGATATGCGCCACAAACCGGAATCTGGAAAAAGCGGTTAAAAAGGGCGATTTTCGGCAAGACCTCTATTACAGGATAAACAATTACCCCTTGCATCTTCTGCCTTTAAGAGAAAGAAAAGAGGATATTGAAGACCTGGCGGTTTTTAACGTGAATAAATTCTGCGGAGAAATAAACCGGCCTCCAAAGATAATTAGTGATGACGCTTTAAAAGTTGTTTTAAAATACGATTGGCCGGGAAACGTTCGGGAACTAGAAAACGCCATAATGCGAGCTATCATAGTCTCCGGGTCAAATACTGCATTGACCGGATCAGATTTCAAATTCCTGAATTTATCAGGTACAGAATCCGATGAAAACGAATTGATCGACAGATTGACAGAGCTCGTCATCTCCAAAAAAATCGATATGGAATCTTTGAAAGAATCGCTGATCAAAACAATACTAAAAAAATTCGACGGCAAAATTTTAGATGCCGTCAAAGCTACAGGAATAGCCAAACACCATTTCTATAAATACAGATAATTTCCGATTTCCGGAATATATTCCGTAAATCGGAAAACCTTCTATTGTTCTATAAGCTGTAAATTTAATAAATCAACTTAAAAAAGCAACTTAAATGCCATTAAAAATTTGGCATGGATATTGATTTACACTTTAGTAAAAACAAATGAAGAAAGGAAGGGGTATGAAGGTATGTGATCTGTGCAACACCTCAATTGGGGATGATTCAATCCGTTATTCTTTTACCCAGGTAAAAAAGGTGGTTGATGCTGGGTTGAGACCATATTCATATCTTCCTGAATTTCAAAAAGAAAAAGCGTTGTCCAGGGAGACAGCCGAACAACTCTGGGTAAAGCAAATAATGGCTGATAATAAAGATTGGTTTTTGTGCCCTGAATGCGCTGTCAGGTTTGAAAAATTTTTGTCAGAGTAAAAGGAGAAGGAAATGTCTGAAGCTAAATATAAAACATTTTTAATAGCCGTTTTCTTTGGATCGATTTTACAAACAGCATCCTGTTCAAGAGGTCAAATTCAACCCCATGAAAATCAAGAAAGCTATCAAACCGACTGTGAAGAATTCCCGGTCAG
>JAFGON010000014.1 GCA_016926475.1 candidate division WOR-3 bacterium
AAATTCAATTGTCAAGGTCGAGTAAAGAATTGTTGAAATATATTCGACGATGATATAGAATCTATCACCTAAAAAGATGGAAATATGGATGAAAATGTAATTTCAAGACTTTTGGCGAACAAATTTTTCAGAGGGATAGAAAAGAAAGACATCAAAAGAATACCAAGCGACTATTTTGTTCTGAAAGATTTCAAACCCAATGAAATAATCATTCAAGAGAACTCCAAAGCGGGAAATCTATATCTCATTTTGCAAGGAAGCGTGAAAATAACGAAATCTATGTTGGATAAGGAAGAAATCCATTTAGCTCATAGAGACGAAGGAGAAATTTTTGGAGAACTTGGCGTTTTGGGGGACGACAAAATTACTTCGGCTAATGTCTATGCTGTAAAAGACTCGCAAATAGCGATTTTAAAGCCGGATTATTTGTCGAAAATTTTCGAAGCTTTACCCAAGACGTATTCGAACATTGTCGAAGACATAATAAACAAACTGAAAAGATCAGACGGTGTCAGTGTTATGACCCTGGGGTATTTAAAAAACATAAAAGAGCTTAATAAAAGACTTGAGGGAGCGAAACAAGAACTGGAAAAAAAGAACAAGGATTTGGTAGATATAAACGAAAAGATTGAACATTTGAATTCGGAGCTTCAGAAGAAAAATTCCGAACTTTACAGGACTTCCATCACGGACAGGCTGACAGGGATCCACAACAGAGCTTTCGTAATGGATACGCTTGAAAAGGAATTCAGCAAGGCGAAAAGGCATAATTTGCATTTTTCGTGCGTCATGGTGGATATTGACGATTTCAAAAAATGCAACGACACTTATGGACACCTCGTTGGAGACGAGGTGTTAAAAAGGGTTGCGGGAATAATTTTCGACAACATTAGAAAAGAGGACACAGTAGGCAGATTTGGAGGAGAAGAGTTTCTGATCCTCTTTCCGAGCACCGAAGAAAAAAGCGCAAAGGTAATTGCCGAAAAAATCAGGGAGAAGATAAAAGACATAGAATTCAGCGTCGGTAAAATTAAATTTATGAAAACCATAAGCCTCGGAGTAGCTGAATTATCAAACTCCAAAGGGATAAAAAATGAAGATGAATTGTTGTTTTTCGCCGATAAAGCTATGTACGAAGCCAAAAGACAGGGTAAAAATCGAACTGTCTTGTTCTCAGAAATCAACTGATAATTTGAAATGGAGAAAATACTGGTAGAGTTCACAAATCAAGAAATCCGTTCTATTGTCTCAATCGCTCTTCAGGAGGATATTGGAACAGGCGATTTGACGACCGACGCCGTGATAAACGAAGACTTTCCAGCATACTCGGTCATAGTGACTCGAGAAAATGGAGTTGTTGCCGGCTTGGAATTTGCCAAGGAGGCTTTCAGAATTCTCGATCCGCTTTGTTCTTTTGAAGACATGAAAACAGACGGCGATAAAATAAAAAAAGGAGATGTTTTAATCGGAATCAGAGGGAAAATTAAAGCTATTTTAAAAGGTGAGAGAGTTGCGCTGAACTATCTCCAGAGGATGTCAGGAATAGCGTCTGTCACCGCGGAATTCGTTGAATTGACTTCAGGAAAGACGAAAATTCTCGACACAAGAAAAACTTATCCCGGTATGAGAAAAATTGAGAAATACAGCGTCCTTAAAGGAGGGGGAGAAAATCACAGATCGGGTCTTTACGATCAGGTGATTATAAAAGACAACCACATAGCTGCATGCGGATCCGACCTTTCAAAAGCGATCGAAAGGGTGAAAAATCTTTATCCCATGAAGTTTGTCGAAGTTGAAGTAGTCGGTTTTGAGCAGATCCCGATCGCTTTAAAAGCCGGTGTAAACAGGATTATGCTGGACAATATGGAATTGGGGGATATCGAAAAAGCCGTGAAAATTATTGACGGCAAATGCGAAATAGAAGTCTCGGGTAATATGGACGAGAATAAAATAGCCGCGGTCTCGGCTTTAGGAGTGGATTATATTTCCGTGGGCAAGCTGACTCATTCCTATAAATCGCTTGATATAGCCCTCGATATTGTGAAAAAAGGAGCAAAAAATGGATGAAACCAAGAGAAAGGGCCCTGGATCGAGAGGATCCGCCCACGACGTAGAAGTAAAGACAGAAAATTTCACGACTGTGGAGAAAAGGGAAGAGAATTATTCAAAGAAAGAATCGCAAAACAAACAAGCGTTTCCCGCAAACGCGACAGATGATAAAAACATCACAGAAAAAAAAGAACACACGATATCCATAGAAAACAGGGACAGAACCAACAGAAATTTCAACAAAAACTTTTCAAAAAACGGAGATGGAAAATATAAAAGACAGGACAGCAGAAAAGATTCTTTTCAGTTTAAAAAAAACAGAAAGGATTTTGTAAGAAGTTCCGACAGATTCAAAGGACAGCAGAACTATGAAGCCGGAAAAAAACAAAACGCCAACGACATAAACAGGGAAATTGAAACACTGAAGAGGAAATTTTTAGAACAACAGAATTTGATTTCCGACATTGCGAAACAGAAAAATGACGTCAAACCGCTTATAGCTTCAATTGTTGCCCTTATCGTCTCCATCGTGGCGGTTTTCTTGTCAATATTTCCCGTTATAAAGCATTAAAGGTTCATAGGGGTCAATGCGGCTTAGAATTTCAGTCCTGTTTTCAGGAAGAGGTTCGAACATGCTCGCGATAAAAAACGCGTGTGATTCCTGTTCTATTGATGGAATGATACTCTGCGCGATATCCAATAGAATTGAAGCAAAGGGGATAATTTCAGCCCAGGAAAAGGGTTTGCCGGTTTTTGTTTTCTCAAAAGAGAAATTCCCGAGAAGGCGATATACTCGAATTTCCAGGCTTTTGCTAGATTTGGGCGTGAACATTGTCATTCTCGCGGGTTACGACGAACTGGTAAAAAAACCTCTTTTGTCGGATTTCAAGGGCAGGATTCTGAATATTCATCCCGCCCCCCTACCTCGGTTCGGAGGCAAGGGAATGTACCGCATGGAGGTTCACAAAAAAGTTTTGGAAAGCGGCGTAAAATTTTCAGGTCCCACGATTCATGTTGTCGATGAGAATTACGATTCTGGGAAAATAATTGCCCATGAAAAAGTTACAGTTGTCGATGGTGATACCCCGGAATCTCTGGCTGAAAGGATTTTGGCTGTGGAACACAACCTCTACCCGAAGACCTTGGCGAAAATCAGCAGGGGGGAGATACAACTCTTTTAGAAAGCTAATGGATTTAACTTTCAACCTTCATATTCACACCGACTGCTCTGATGGAGCATATAGCCCCGAAGAGACCGTCGTCAAAGCTCATAAAATTGGATTAAAGACTATATCAATCACTGACCACGACAGCGTCGCCGGAGTTTTACCGGCTCAGAACAAGGCAAAAGAGGTTGGCGTTGAGGTCTTAAGCGGGTTGGAACTCAGCCTTGAAGTTGGAGACCTGGCTACATGCCATTTATTGGGTTACTTAATAGACGTAAACAACAATGTTCTGATAAGCGCTTTGAAAATGATATCCGACTCGAGGAAGGACAGAAATATAAAAATCCTGCGCAAACTTGAAGATTCCGGGTTTTACCTCGATTATGCAGAGTTGAAGGGCTACGCCGGGAAAGAAGAGAATATCGGAAGGCTTCATATAGCGTCTGCTCTCGCGGGAAAAGGTTTTGTTAAGAATCATCATGAAGCTTTCAGCAAGTTTTTAGCTAAAGGCAAAAAAGCCTATTTTGAAAGATACAGGCTTTCAATCGAGCAAGGTATAAACTTGATACACGATGCCGGAGGAATAGCGGTTCTCGCCCATCCTGGAGAAGGATATCCATCAAGAAATATTTACGATAAGATTTTTTTTGAACTGGTCGATAAAGGATTAGACGGCGTGGAAGTATTTTATCCCTCTCACACTCATGAGCAGCGTTTTTTTTTCGCCAGACAGGCAAAGGAATTCGGTCTGATTATGACAGCAGGCACTGATTACCATGGGATCCCGGGAAGAGATATGTTGAAATTAACCTTTGAAGTTGATTATAATGTTTTGGATGAACTCAAAAAAAGAGGAGGACTCTATGCTCATGCCTAATCTGAGAAAAACACTAGTCATGACAAAGACTTCCAAAATTGTCGGTTGGATTGATGAGAATTTCGTCAGGAGCATAGACAAAGGATTTATGTTCAACGGTTCTAATGTCGGTTACAAAGACTACCTGAATTTTTACGGTTCTCCTAACGGTGGGGATGTAGAGGTCGTAGAAATAGTTGTAGAAGGTGAAAACAAATGGGAAAAACCGGTAAAAAGGATTTTCTCAAGCTACCAAATTCCAGCCTCTTCAATACTGTTTCTGTTCGACCTTAAACCAATGATGCCTACAGGCAATAAACCAGAAAAAAGGCTTGTAGAAGAAAGGTCTCAGCTCGCTTCGGTCATGGTGAGATTGGATGATTTCGGAGTGACCATCAAAGGGAAAACGTATCTGCATAAAAGAGCTTACGATCAGAGGATAATCAAGATTGAGGCGAAGGACAACAAATGGTTTATACTCCAATTTCCGGAATTTCCGGACGGATACTCAAACAAATTCAATAAAACTTTGGGACTCACGAAAATAGCCGAAGCAGAAGGTTATCATCTCGACCATATATTGTTCAACATGAGTAACGTAATCGTTTCGATATAGACGGTGATAATCGTGATAATGCTGTTGTTTTCTATACTGATGTTCTCTCTCGAAATACCGGAAAATGCCACCTTAACAGGTTTATCTGTTTTTGAGGGGACAAGAATCGACACTTTCGAGTTGACTTACTTGACGACTGTGAATTCTGGCAGAATCTCAGGTAAAACAATCATCGCAAGATGCGAAGGTGAATTTATGAGAAAAACAGGAGTCCTGTACGGCATGAGCGGGAGCCCTGTTTATTACAACGGAGAACTGATAGGAGCGCTTTCATCAACTTGGTCGGACAGCAAGGAACCGATCGCCGGTATTACTCCCATAGATGAAATGCTGGAAGACGTGAAATACGGCCTTTCTGGTTTTGTTGAGGCTGACGATGATATAAAAAAATACGAAGTATGCCTATCTGGTTCCGGACTCGCTTCGATAGCGGCAAATATTCTCGACAACCATCTGCCTGTTAATTTCCTTTTGACAGACGGTTCAAAACAATCTTTTGACACCACTGAATTCACGCCCGGAAGCGTCTTGAGCGTTGTTCTCGCGGGTGGCGACGCGACCTTAGCAGCGACCGGAACTGTCACTTTCGTCAAGGGGGACACAGTTGTAGGGTTTGGGCATCCATTTTTGGGCGAAGGCGCATGCAGTTATCCTATGGCGGGAGGTTTTGTAAACACAGTTATGCCTCTCACTACTCTCGGTTTCAAGTTGACGACTCCAACTGCTGTTGTCGGAACCATAACAAGTGATGTAAACACAGGAGTCTCCGGAATAATCGGAAAGATACCGGAAACTATACCTGTTAAAGTCGATATATCATCCGAGGGCGTTTTGAAGTCATTTGATTTTTGGGTCTGTAAAAGCGCTGTTTTCACTCCTGTCCTGATTCCGGTGCTTTCCCTGAGCGCCTTCCAGTCAAGCGCTCTTTTTACCGCTACAGGGTATTGTGAAATAAAGACGGATATCTTTCTGTCAAACCAGGAGGAGGTTTCATTTTTTAATTCTTACAACGGGATCGGATCCGTCGGAGAGGCTTGGGCAGGAGATATAATGCTCGCTTTGAACTCGGTTGTTTCAAACACATACGAAAGGACTTATCCAGATTCAATACACGTAGAAATAACATCTTTTAGGGAACCGAGGGTATCTATAATCAAAGATCTGGTTTTAAGCAGATCGAGAATAAATGAGGGCGAGAACTTCACTGTGACTATAATTCTCTCCCAAGAAGGCTCCGGAACTTCGGCTGTCAGCGTCGATGTGACGACTTCAGGAATTTCGGCGCCCGACACTCTCGGGATAATCGCTTGTGACGCCTATAATCTTTCTCTTTTTCTCTTCATGGAGAATCCTCTTTGGTCAAATTACGGAAGCTACGAGGAATTGTTGAATGTTTTGAAAAAGATTCCCTCCAATAATCGCATCTACCTCGTGCTCTACGAGAGAGGAGCGAACCTTACTTCCGGCTCCCGCATACTCGGCAGGACTCCTTTATCGGTGATGAGCGTCATGAAGTACGGTGACATAAACACAGTTCCAAATTTCACCTCGCTAAGGGTGCTCAGGACACAGGAAATTGATTTGAACTCAGTCGTCAGCGGGGCAGTGGTAAACAGAATTGTAGTGGAGGAAAGATGAGAAAGATATTGTCTTCAGTGTTTATTTTCGTTGCCTTTTTAGATTTATCTGCCGGAAAGACAAACAATTTCGTCCTGGATTCTTATTCGGATTTTTACGCCGGCAAATTTGAAAATGTCATGTTGAGCTACACTGGAACTATTGAAGTCTCCAGAGAAATAATCAAGATTATGCAGTCTGACATAACCCACACTATGAAAATGGCGGAATGCGAAGGTAGGTATTATTTCGCTTCGGTTTCTCCGGCGGGAATTTACAGCTGCGATGTCGGGGAAGATGACATAGATACTGTCGCCGCTTTTGAAGACGGCGGAGTATTCGCGCTGGCGACTGACGGCAGGGATGTTTTCGCGGCGGTTTCTCCGAAAGGAGATTTGCTGAAGATCAGCCGAAGTGAAAGAGAAATAATATTTCACAGAGATTCACTTTCTGTCTGGGATATGATTTATATTGGCAACGGCAGAATTGCCTTGGGTACTTCTGATCAAGGAAAAGTTTATATTTTGTCTGTGGAAGGCGAATTTCTGGACAGCTTCGAAACGGGCGATGAATCGGTTGTCAGTCTTGCTTCAAGAGGAGATACTGTTTACGCCGGAACTTCCGGGAAAGGCCTTCTCGTCTCATATTCGATCTCAGGCAAAAAAGTTTATATAGCTGACGATCCGGAAGGTTCCGAGGTCAACAGCATTTTCGCCGGAAAAGATATCCTTGTATATTCCTCAATTTCCGGAGACATTGACCTTACGGGACTGTCTTCGTTGAGGTTCACGGTAGATCCCTACTTTCACATACCCGCATCGTCGTCAGAGATAACTTCAAGAGTTTATAAATACCAAGAGGGTAAATCCGAATTGCTTTTCGTCTCTCCCAACCCGCCGGTCACGTCTCTTTTCATGACATCGGAAAGAGAAGTTTTAGCAATTGGATCTCCGGACGGATCTGTTTTTGTCTATAATCTCGAAAAAGAAGACTTGGAGGTTTTTAAAGCTCCCGAGGAAAAAATACTGACTTCTTGGGTTTTTTCTCCGGATGGCGCTGTGGATGTCCTCGCGGCTAACCCGCTGACCCTTTTTCGAATAAGTCCGAGAAAAGCTGAGGAAGCTTTATTTACAACAAATTGCATATTCGGCGGACAAAATCCGGTCTGGGGTGAGATTTATCTTTCGGGTGAAGGGAGTTGGAGGATACAAGCGAGGACTGGCAACACGTCCTCGCCGGGGGATCTATGGTCGAACTGGTCGAGAGAATTTTCGATTTTTTCTGAAGTAAAAAATGATTTACCTCCGGGCAAAAACATACAGTTCAGGATTTCCTTTGACGGCAGTATAGAAAAAATTGAATTTTTGTTTTCGTCTGAGAACCAAAAGCCCGAAATTGACAGAATCGAAGTTTTCGCTCCCGGTTCGGCTTTTTACGGAGTTTCACAAGTTTTACCGGATTTGAAGACGACATCTTTTTCCGATACTCAAAGAAGAATGCTTTTGGTAGGAGGTTGGAGGATTCCGGAAAACCCTATCGCGATCCAAAACTCTCATCAGGGAATTTACATAGAAGCTTCGGATCCAGAAGACGACAGCCTGGTCTATGATTTTTTCTTGAAAGAGAAAACAAGAACAGAATGGATTAGAATAGGTTGGGTGATAAAAGCCAAAAGTTACGCGTTCAACAGACGATTTTTTTCCGACGGTGAATACCAGATAATGGCAATTGTATCCGACAGCATATCGAATCCTGCTGATAATTTTCTCTCGGACACCGCGTACTCGGAGGATTTTACAATCGACAACACTCCTCCCACTGTGTCAGATTTTAGCGGTTCCAACACTGTCTCGTCTTTCACGGTAAGAGATTCAAGATCGAGGATTATTTCAGCTTCTTACAGTTTTGACGGGATAAACTGGACGAGTATGGAGCCGAAGGACGGGGTCTTTGACTCAAAATCCGAAAGTTTTGATGTTCAAAATATCACAGTTGGCAGTGAATTAATCATGATAAGGGCGGAAGATTCTCATCTAAACCAATCCTACTCATATTTCAGCCTGTGAGAGTCCTCGTCTGCCCCGGTAGTTTCAAAGGTTCTTTGAGCGCGGTAAAAGCCAGCAGAATAATTTCATCACAGTTCAAAAAGCATTTTTTAACTGAGCAATTGCCTCTTGCAGACGGGGGGGACGGTTCACTTGAAGTTTTCAAATATTTCATGGGAGGAATGGAAAAAAAAACGAAAACGGTCGACCCTTTAGGTAAGCCGATTTGGACGCGTTATCTCTGGATTGATTCGAAAACCGCGTTAATCGATCTTTCGCTTTCATCGGCTTTGAAATTGGTAGATGCTTCGTCTAAACCCGCTCTTTTTGGCAATACATACGGCACTGGAGTTGTTATAAAGAAAGCTGTAGAGGAAGGAGCTAAAAAAATCATTCTCTGTCTGGGTGGATCCGCAACTGTTGACGGAGGAACGGGAATTTTACAAGCTCTTGGAGCAATATTCCTCGACGGCCGAGGAAAAAAAATCAACCCGATGGGAGCCAACATATCAAGAATTGGAAAAGTTGACATCGGCGGAATAAACCCCGAAACAACGAGAGTCAAATTTATGCTTTTATCGGATGTAAAAAATCCATTGCTTGGAAAAAATAGCGGCATAAAGCAATTTTCAGCTCAGAAAGGCGCGGATCCAGAAGAAACGAAATCTCTTGTGAATTCATTTAGTAATTACAGGGATGTTTTATTCGGAATTACCGGAAAAGACGTGGGAAATAAAGAGTTTTTAGGTTCGGCGGGAGGCGCGGCGTCCTCGATTTACGCTTTTTTTGACACTGAAATTGAAAGCGGCTCCGATTACGTGGCAAAAATCGCTGGTTTTGAAGTGAAACTCAGGAACAGCGACCTTGCTGTGACGGGTGAAGGTAAAGTGGATTTGACTTCAGGACAAGGAAAAATAACCGGTTTTGTTGCCGAAAAAGCTGCCCAGGCAGGTATTCCATCCATTGTACTGACGGGTTGTTCGTCGAGTAAATTAAAAGGAGCTTCGGTTTTGCCTATTATCCTGAAGCCTATGCTATTCGATGAAGCCTTGGAATCAGCTGAAAACAACCTTCGATACGTCTCTGATCAAATCGCTTTGTTGATCTATCAAATACTTAAAAGAAGGCAATGCAATGTTTGAAAATTTATCCAGAAATTTTTCTGATGTGTTCGGGAAATTGAAGAGAAGAGGGCATCTTACCGAAAAAGATGTCGACGAGGCGTTGCGGGAAATTCGTAAAATCCTTCTCGAAGCGGATGTGAATTACTTAATAGCCAAAAATTTTTGCGAAAATGTAAAAGAAAAGGCTGTTGGAGAAAAGGTTTTAAAAAGCCTTTCACCAGGGGATGTTGTCTCGAAAATCGTCTTTGATGAAATGAAAATACTGTTGGGAAGTTCAAAAAGCGATATCCGCCTGAGCGGGAATCCGTCTGTAATCATGCTCGCCGGTCTGCAGGGAAGCGGCAAGACGACGACATGCGCAAAACTCGGTGTTTTTTTGAAAAATAAAGGGATAGACCCTGTTTTGTCGGCTTGTGACGTGAAAAGACCCGCGGCTTCAAAGCAACTGCAACTACTTTGCGAAAAATATGGTCTTTCATTCTCACCGGTCAATTCGGACAGCGCTGTAAAAAGCGTAGAAGACGCCATGGTCAAGGCGAGAAAAGAAATGAAAGATGCGGTGATTCTGGACACGGCTGGAAGACTTCACATAGACAGTGAGATGATAGAAGAGCTCAAAGAAATAAAAGAGAAATACAAACCAAATGAAATCCTACTTGTAGTGGACGCTATGACGGGTCAAGATGCCTGGGCTGTGTCAAAATCCTTTAAAGAAAACATTGATATAACAGGAATAGTCTTGACAAAAATGGACGGAGACGCGCGCGGAGGAGCGGCGTTGAGCATGAGAGTCATAACGGGAATGCCCGTAAAGTTTGTTGGGACAGGTGAAAAGGCTGAAGATTTTTCAGAGTTCTATCCTGACAGAATGGCTTCGAGAATTACAGGATTCGGGGACATAGTTTCCCTCGTGGAAAAAGTGAAAGAAGCCGCTGACGCCGAAGAAACCAAAAAAATGGCGAAAAAAATGGAGGATTTCTCGTTCACTCTTGAAGATTTTCTGTCTCAGCTTAAAACAATAAAAAAAATGGGACCTCTTGAAAACATTCTGTCCATGATGCCAGGGAATATAGGTCAAAACGTCAAGATAGACGAAAATGAGATTTCGAAAATTGAAGCGATAATATTTTCAATGACCCCGCAGGAGAGAAAAAAACCCGAAATCATAAACGCGAGCAGAAAAAAAAGAATAGCCATGGGCAGCGGAACAAAAGTTGGGGATGTCGCTCAACTCATAAAGCAGTTTGAAACCTCAAAAAAAATGCTCAAGCAGCTGTCCGGAAGAGGAATCTTTTCTAAAATGCCGATGACAAAGAACTTGACAAAGAAAAGCAAGAAAAGATAATATTGAAAATTCATTCGATTATATAATATCACCAACAGGAGGTAGTGAAACTTTGTCAGTCAGAATTCACCTTGCGAGATTTGGGAAAAGAAGTTCGCCTTTTTACCACATAGTCGTCGCGGACAAGAGGCATAGAAGGGACGGAAAATGCCTTGAAAAACTTGGTTATTACGATCCAAGAAGACCGAGCGATTTCAACCTGGATATTGAAAAAATAAACAAATGGATCCAGAAAGGAGCCTCTGTTACCGAAACTGTTTCTTCCTTGATACGCAGACACAAAAAAGAACAACCTCAGTAAGGAGCAGAAAATGAACAATTCAAATCAGACGGTTCAGGACTTGGTAGAGTTCATTGCGAAAAAGCTCGTCGACAATCCCGGCGATGTGAAAGTTACATCGACAGACCATCAGAAAACTGTGTATCTTGAACTGAAAGTCGGCTCGGGCGATCTTGGAAAGATTATTGGTAAAGAGGGAAGAACGGCCAAAGCTCTTAGGCATATAGTTTCAGCGGCTGCTATGAAAACAGGCAAAAGAGCAATTCTCGAGATATTGGACTGACGCCAGACATGTCGCCGGGTTTACGCCTGGCGACTTTTCAAAAAATGAGGATCGATATAGTGACGATATTTCCTAACGCCGTTATGCCGTATTCCGAATACGGGGTTCTTTCGAGGGCGCGAGAAAAGAAGCTCGCGTGTTTGAACTTCGTCAATCTAAGGGACTACACCAAAGATCCCCATGGAAAAGTTGACGACTATCCTTTTGGAGGAGGACCAGGTATGGTTTTTATGGTGCAACCCCTCGCGGACGCGATCGAGTCGCTAAAAACGGATAATACATGGACAATTTTGACCTCACCCCAGGGTTCAGTTTTCGACATGAAAAAAGCGCGAGAACTTTCTGTGAAAGAGCACTTGGTAATTGTCTGCGGAAGGTACAGAGGGGTTGATCAGAGGTTTATTGACAAATACGTGAATGAAGAAATATCGATCGGCGATTATATCCTATCTGGGGGTGAACTCCCCTCTCTTGTGATAGCTGAATCGGTAATTCGGCTATTGCCAGGAGTTCTCAACAATGACGAAAGCCTGGAATTAGATTCATTTTCCGGAGCGGAAGGCCAGCTTGAAGAGGAGCTCTACACAAGACCTTCGGACTATAACGGCATGAAGGTTCCGGATGTTCTTTTGTCAGGAGATCATGGTAAAATTAAAAACTGGCGTAAATCGAGAAGAATAGAGAAGACCGATAAAAAAAAGAAAGGGAAATAAGGTGATATAATGGAAAAGATTAAAACCATTGAAGCGTCTCAAATGACCAATGAAGTACCGCAGTTTTCTGTTGGAGACACTGTCGCGGTAAGAATAAAGATCAAAGAAGGCGATAAGACCTTGATAAGGCTTTTCAAGGGAGCTGTTATTGCCATGAAAAACGGGAAAGGCGCCAGAGGAACTTTTACTGTGAGAAAAATATCCGACGGCGTGGGAGTTGAAAGAGTATTTCCATTGCATTCACCTGTTATTTCGAGCATCAAAGTTTTAAAAAAAGGAAAAGTCAGAAGAGCTAAGCTTTACTATTTAAGACAAAGAACAGGTAAAGCGACCAAGATAAAAGAAAGGCGATAAATTGCCGAACCTCTTCTTTGAGAAAGAAGCGCTGAAAGAAGGGGCTACGATTGTTTGCGGTGTTGACGAAGCGGGGAGAGGTCCAGTAGCCGGACCTGTAGTCGCTGTTGCTTGCGTTATGCCTTTTAGAAGAATTATTAAAGACGTCAAAGACTCCAAGATGCTTTCAAAAAATAAAAGAGAGGAGTTGTTTGACAGGATCAACTGCGTCGCTCATGAAATCGGAGTGGGCTATGTCATGCCAGAAAAGATTGATTTGGTGAACATTTTAAACGCCACGCTCGAAGCGATGAGAAATGCGATTTTAGCCCTTCCAATTTTACCAGATTTTATTCTTGTTGACGGAACTTTTGAAATACCGGTAAACGGAATATTTCAGAAAACTGTGGTAAAAGGAGATTCCAAAAGCTATTCGATTGCGGCGGCTTCAATAATCGCAAAAGTTACGAGAGACAGAATGATGGAAATGTATGATGTTTTGTATCCGGGCTACGATTTTTCCAAAAATGCCGGATACCTTTCAAAAAAACACCTAAAAGCCATAGAAGCGATAGGGCCTTCTCCGATTCACAGGATGAGTTTCAGGCCTTTAAGAAAATAACGGTTTGCAAAAAAGGCATCATAAAATTACTACCGGTTTATTCGGTGAAAATATCGCCGTTGAATATCTCAAAAAAAAAGGCTACAATGTCATAAAACGCAACTTCAGGCAAGGGAAGGCCGAAATAGACATTATCGCGCGCCGCAAGAAGACTGCTGTTTTCGTTGAAGTTAAAACAAGAAGTGGCGAGAGTTGGGACAAAGACCTTGAGGCTTGGAGAGGAAAGCAAAAAATGACTTTTTTACATGCCGTAAAAGCTTATTTGGTGGAAAACAAGCTCTGGGGCAAGGTAGACGTGAGGTTGGATCTTATATGCGTTGACCTCGAATCCGGCAATTTGACTCATATTGAAAACGCGTTATCGGACTGGGCATGACGTTATTAACAGCAATCTTGGTTTCTTTTTTGAATCTGACTGTCCCGTCAGACCTTTTAAAAGCTCAAAAAGAACTCTACGAAGCTTTTGAGACATCCTCCATTGACAGCGTGATGAAAATACCGGGAAGTGAAATTGAAAACCTGCTTCTTGAAGCAGAAAAAAACAATGTATTCAGGGTTTTTGTTTTGGAGGAAAACAGCGAAAAAAAAGCCGATAGCATGGCTTCGAACAATCTTTTTTTGCATTTTTATTTTTTTCAACTTGCAAAAACTGATCAAGTGAAAGACGAAGAACTGCAGTGGATAAGGGATATACTGGCTTCCAAAGGGCTTCGCGGATCGAAACATTTGGGTTCATACTTTTATAAAATATCTCTCCAAGAAGCATCAGAAGAGCAGCAGCTTGTTTTGTTGAACCTTTCGAGAAGTTTTGACCAAGACGAAGATGTAGCAAAAAAAATAATAACAATTCTATGGAAGAAAAGGCGTTTTTCAGAGTTATTTCCTGAAATACTATCTTATTTATACATGTTGAAAAATCCGTGGAGGTTAATCCAATTTGTTTCCTCTCCTCTATACTTCCTCGCCGTGTTTTTCCTTTTCTTCGGTTTCTACATTATTATTTGCGCTTTTTTCAAGAACGCTGCCTATATCTGGCATGCGATTTATCATTTTTCCAGAAAATTTCTGCGCCTTGAATTGTCTTCAAAATTTTCTTCTTCGTTGATACTTGCCTCATTTTTCATTTTAGCGGGAAAACCTTTCTACCTCGGTTCTCTTCTTTTTGGCTTATCTTTTCCTCTCATGAAAAAAAAGGAAAAGGTGATTTTGACTTTTACGGGGATTGGAGCTTTTCTCCTCTCGATTTTATCTGTAGAAATCAGCGCGACTTTGCGCGGTTATGCAGTCCATTCAGATGAGATGGCAGTGTATGAACGTATTCACTGCTTTGAGGGGGGGGGCAATCCTTCCCCGGGAGACAGCGCTTCTGCCGAAGAAGTTTTCGCAAATGCGATTTTGTGCAGAAGAGACAGAGATTTCAACTCTGCCCAGGAACTCTATTCCCGAATAGCAGATTCATTTCCCCGGGAAATGATCCTCAACAACAGGGGCTGTCTATTTTTCGACATGGGGCTGAAAGATTCGGCTTATCAATGTTTTCAGAGCGCGTGGAGAATCGACAGCTTTGAACCGGCGATAAACTACAACCTCTACGTTTATCATTTAAAAAACTTTCAAAGGGAGAGTTCTGAATACTTCAAAACTACTCTTGAAAGAATATCCCCGGATTTCCTCGAAGAAAAAAGTTTTGGGAGACTTTCCCTTCTGCCTACTTCCGAGTTTTTGACGGTGGATATTATTCCTGAGATAAAGCCTAGATATTCGGAATTGATGTCTCAAAAACCTGTATACGATACAAAGTATTCTGCATTTTTCGTCCCGGGTTTGAAGAAAACAGTTTTTTGGATTTTGATTTTTCTCGCTTTGGGTTTTTTTCTTAATTTCCTGGCGTTTAGAAAAATTTCCATAGAATTTTGCAGTCTCTGCGGGATGCCTGTCTGCAATTTGTGCAAAAGGAATCATAAAGGAACCGTTCTATGTTCGACCTGCATCGCGCGAATCGAAAAGTTGGGTAAACTTGCTGATGAAAAACAGCTTGTCAACGAAATTTCCGAATCTTTGCAAAACAAAAGGAAAAAACTGTTTTTTGCCTATTCAATGCTTCTCCCCGGTTTTTTCCATAATTTAAAAGGAAAAGGATTCAGATTTGATTTCGCAGTTTTGACTGCTCTCATCGTGACTTTGTTCTATGTGATTTTTGTTAAATCAAACGGCTTTGAGGGTTCCAAGCCTGTCATTTTTATAGGCGCTTTTGCTCTGATATATATACTTTTCGGATTGTCTTCATATTTAATTTCGAAGGAATGAAAATGAGCATGATACACGACATGATGACAAAAATGAGTAAAGAAGAAAGAAGCGGCATATTGACTATAATCACAGATAAAGGAGACAACATATATCTCGGCCTTTCATCCGGAAAAATAAAAGCCGCTATTTGGCAGACAAAAGAAGGGAAAGCTGTACCCCTATGGTTTTATCTGCAGACGAACAGCGAACTCATAAACGACGAAGAATTCGACGGCCTTGACAAATTGTCGCAGGAAAAGGGACTCAGCCCAGGCGAATTGCTTTCAGGATCGTATAACCTTTCACCCGATAGAAGGATTAAATTCATAAAAGGTAAAATTCGTGAAATAGCTTTCAATGTTTTTTCTCTTAAGGACGAAGAGGTGACAGGAACGACTTTCGCTGAAAACGAATTGCTGTATCCTAGGTCTGATCTTGAATTTGAAGAGGATCTAGATTCTCTTTGGAACGATTATTTGAAATACGTCGAAAACATGGAATTGATAGTTGAGTCTATCGGCGATGAAGAGACTTTGATTTCAGTCAACAGCATATCTCCCGATAAACTAACGAGAGAAGAAAGATTTATTTACAATTTCGTGGGAAACAAGAAATACTTGGACGAAATACTCCGGCTTCCCATACCTTCAAGGGTGAAAATTTATAAGACAATAGCTTCTTTGAATCAAAAAAAGGCGATTTCAATTCTGAAAAAAAAGTCAGATGAAATTCTTCCGGAGAAAAAAATAGATTTTAATTTCCTGTCTTTTTTGTTTTTCGCTATGCTTGTTTTTATAATAGGATCCTCGCTTACCTTGACGGCGGTGTTCTTGTCAAAGGAAGGTTTCGGCGCAAAGAGCAACGTTTCCGGCAGCATGACAGAGAATCGGTTGTTGGAAAAAAATATGATTGGAAGCGTTGTTTCAAACGGGGTCTATCCTTACACGGACAGCCTCCAAACCTCGGATTTCACAATCAAGTTCAGGAGAGTTGGAGGAAAAGTTGTCTACGAAGCATCGTCACGTTGAATTGAACAGAAATCACAAAAAACTCCTTTTTATATCCTATTTCTTCCCTCCGATGGGTCTTTCAGGTGTGCAGCGTCAGACAAAATTCATGAAATACCTGAATTATTTCGGATGGGAAGCCACTGTTCTAACTTCCAAACCACGATGGTATTACGCGTTTGACCAAAGCCTGCTAAAAGAGGTGGAAAATTCTGTGGAAATACACCGTGTTCCTTCTTTGGACCATTTTCATTTTTCCATGACGGAAAATTTGTTTTTAAAAAGAAAAGAAAACAGTCTTTCAAAGTTCGGCAAATCGAGAACTTTCGCATTGCCCGACCCTGAAATAGGATGGGTGCCTCTTTGCGCGGATTACGCTTTAAAACTTTGTTTGAGAACAAAGTTTGACGCTATTATGTGTTCTGTACCGCCTTTCTCTTCTTCGATCGCGGGTTTTATTGTAAGCAAAAGAAGAGGAATTCCTCTCGTCATTGATTTCAGAGACCCATGGATTGATGAAGATCTTTTTCCGAACGCCACGCCTTTTCACAAAAAAATTAATAGCGGACTCGAAAGAGCGATAATCAATCACTCCTCTCTCGTAACAGTCATAAACAGTAAAATCAAGCAAGGTATCGATGAGAGACTGGGAAAAGTCCATTCGGTAGTGATACCGCATGGCTATGACCCAGAAGATTTTCGACAGGATTTAACTGAAAAGAAAGATGGATTCTCGGTGTGTCACATGGGCTCGCTTTGGAGGGGCAGAAGAGCTGATGTCCTGCTTGAAGCCTTGTCGTTAATAAATGATAAAAATGTAAAAGCCGTTTTCGTAGGGAAAAATTCCGGCAGCGCACTCGAAGCGGCTGAAAGATTGGGAATAAAGGACAGGGTTGAAAGCCTCGGTTATCTCGAACACAGAGAGGCTATTCTCGCCGCTCAAAAAGCCGATGCGATGTGGTTATACGTTGACAAGTCAGAGGGGGGATCCGTTTCTACAGGGAAACTCTTTGATTATTTGGGTTTGGGGCTTCCAATTTTGGCATCCGTCTCCGAAATAACGGATGCCGCCGATGTCATCATGAAAACAGGAGCAGGAATTGTGGTACCGCCGGAAGACAGCGAGAAGCTTTCCGAGATCATAACAGATTTGTATGAAAAAAAATTAAAAGGTGAATTATACTCTAAAAAGAGATTTCCCCAATACGAAAGGAAGCACCTTACGGGTGTGCTATGCGCCGAGCTCGATAAGGTTGCGGGTTAAACCACATTTTTTTTTGTTATTGAAAAAACCGGGCTTTCGATGTTAGCGCCGGTCAAGGTGGCTAATTCACCGCCGTAATCCTCGGTAGAAATCAATTGTCTGGTCTTGTTGAGAGCTCCGAAAAACTGAAGGTGAAGAGGAGGCGATGACATGACGATGTCGTGGGGTTCAGTCCTTCTGTAGAGAATCTCCGCTAAGATTTCCCTGGGGTCTTCTGGCTGGATGAAGGAAGCGCTTTTGTAAGGGAATATTTTGAACTCTTCGCAGTATTTAATCAAGGAGAGGGCTGATGACAGGTCGCAAAGGACTCTTTTGACGCTCCAAGAGAGACGCGAAAGTATCATGGAGCGCTTAATTGTCTCCCCGACCGCCACCAAAACCCCTTCAGGGTATTCCTTGGAGATAAATCCTGCCCCGTAAGGAGCCGAAGCCAGACCTATTCCCGGGACTGGAGTCTCATCTAGCGGAATGAGGGCGTCTAGAACTTGAGCGATTTTACGAGCCCCGTAGTCTCTGTTGTCCGCAATTACGGCGAAAGTAAGAGGTCCGAAAGATTTGACAGAAAGGCCTGCTTTTTTTATGTTTTCGATTATTTCGAGGACGCTTGAAAAAAGACCTTCGGTGTCTTCTTCGGATGACGTGTCTATGTCTCCGAAAACCAGGGTTAGTATGGAAGATGAAGATTCGATTTTTTCGTCAATTTCTTTGAAAAGCTGATTGTATTGGTTTCTTTGAAGAACCGCTTGTCCTTGGAGTCCGAACCTGTAAAAATTGTTGTTTTCCACGAGGATGAGCGCTGCATGGTTGGCTATGTCCGATGGCTTCCAGTTTTCACAGAGCTCTTCATCCGGCCATATTTTGGTCGCCTCCATGAAAGATTTAGCCATCATTATAGGTTCAAAAACTCCGATTATTATTGCCCTGACACCGTCAAGGGCTCCTTTTGCGTCAGCGATGTATTTTTTTCCTGCGAGGTTTAGGTTTCTCAAAATTATGATTTCCTGCTCTGATACAGAGTCTTTTTTCTGAATTTTGGAGATGAATTTATACTGTTGTGTCAGTTCGTCTGAAATCAATCCAAGTAGTTCTCCCGGAGGAAAGGCGATGATTTCAAAAAGATTTTCGAATGAATTCATGACGTCGGAAAACGTCAGGGATTGTTTTTCTGTCATCTTCTGCAAACCTTTGCCGATGTCTATCGAATTTCTTTTGGCGGCTTTTTCGATTTTTTTTAAATCTTCTATTGAAATTTCTGAGCCCAATCTTCTGATTCTCTCTTCTAACACGTAGACTTCATCTTGGTTGAACTTAGTCTTTTCTTCAATAAATTTACTTGTCTCTTTTGATATGGCAAATTTGGAGACGAGTTTGTATATCGTTGAAAACAATGTGGGCGGAAGACCGAGTTCGCTTATTATGTTTGAAGTTATCTCAAGGGACATTTCATCCCACACGGGGCCTATGACGGGTAATATCGTCAGGTCAAGCCAGACGTTAAATTGCGCGTTTCTTCCTTTCAAA
The DNA here is from genome assembly GCA_016926475.1 of candidate division WOR-3 bacterium. NCBI lineage: Bacteria > Pseudomonadati > Caldifarciminota > Caldifarciminota bacterium. The sequence continues at coordinate 19,131 of JAFGON010000014.1, forward strand.
AGGTTCCTTACAATTCTCAGGGTCTCTCTCAACCTCGATGCTACGGAAGTGGCTTTGCTGACTGCCTCTCTCGGGTTTAGAGAAAGTATTATCGGTGAAACTGCTATTTCAGAAATTTTATAAACAGCAGAATCAAGGACAGGTATTAGGTCAGGATCTTTTTCTGAAATTCTTGAATACAAGTGATAAAGGGATTTTTCCAGTTCAATGTTTCTCTCAAAATTTTTTTTTGTCAAGGTTTTCATCAACATTTCAGAGAGCTCGGTTTTTAAGTTTTTTTCGAAGGTGACTCTTATCACACCTGTCTTTCTGTGTTTCTCTACGAATGCTGTAGCAAATTTGGAATGAGAAGCGCCTGTTACAGATCTTGTCAAACGCAGGGTATGAGATGAAAAAGGTCCGTAACCTTGTTTTTTAAGCCTTTCGGCGTAAAGGGAGTTTGATTCTGCTGAACAAAGAAAATCTGAAAGCTGGATATAAGCGCCCATTACCTTACTATTACGAGCCTTCCCCTCGCTGTCGAATCGCCTGATTTGGAAATTACGAAATATAGACCTGACGCGATTTCATCCAGTGACTGCTCCTGTATGACAAAGTTACCGTTTGCTGAAGATGTTTGAAAGACAAGATTTCCGTCAAGCGAGTAAACGAAAAGATCCCCTGGAGTAGTTTCAATTGTCAATGAACAATCAAGCCTCCATGGATTGGGATAGATGAACATTTCTCCATCGTGCGATGTCTGATCAGCTTCAATAGGGAAGAGGCATAGGCCATTGCTCGTCGGAACGAGGAGTAAGCCTGTGTCCGGCTGATAAAAAAGGCCTCCTCTGTTGTTGCCGACCGGGATTCCGGGAAGAACGTCAGGATATTCGAACTTCTCCCATGTGCTGTCCTCTTTTCTGTGCGACAATCCGGCGTTTTGGCAAAGCGCCCAAAGTCCGTTGCCGGGTATGTGGAGCAATGAGACTACAGAGGATCCTATCAGTCCGCCTTGAGTGCTGGCGCTGGTTATTGTGTCGATTACCTGGTATGCTGACACATCGAATGTGTTGATGCCGCCGTTTGACCCTATAAATATGAGGTCTCCCTTGTAATTGTCGATCGCGTTTATATCGTTTCCTGAAAGCTCGAGCACTTCAGAGGTCACCGAAGAATCCTCGGGATTTAAAATAGCTGTAAAACCGTTTGAGTTGAGATGAGCCGTCCCAAAAGCCACTCGGCCGTCTTTGAGCATACATATTGAGTAGGTGTATATGAAAAGGTTATTGAAAAAAGATTCAACAGAGTTGTCAGGTTTTACCCTGAAAAGATAAGGCGCTTGATTGTCGAAGGAAGCGCACCAGACGTCGCCGTTTGGATCTACGTGCATGGCGCTTATTGGCTGCTGATTTCCAGAAGGAGTATAAGGCAGGAGTAGTTTGTCGTAGTGTAGGCTGTCTTGGCTTGAAGCCCCGGGGTACAAGAAGATCAGGCCGCCGGGTCTTCCCCAGACGCCTATGACAAAAGATGAGTCGTCTCTCACAGATATGAACTTTCCCGCGCCCCAATCTCCGGTAGTGTCGTAATTCAAAGAAGTTATTGTTTTCCATTCTCCGTCCGGGTACCTCAGGGAAACGGCGTCGCTGTAATCGTTGCCGAAATGCACGGCGGCAATAATTCCGTTTGGCAGCATAGCGGCGGCGGAAGCGAGAGGTTTGAAAAGCCCCGGAGGCATATCCTGATTCCAGGAATTCGAACTGTAATAATAATTGGAGGAATTCTCTGTTCCGCAGTATATTTTGCCTTCAGAATCCACTGAAACACTTACTGGTCTTGAAGGCAAGCCAGGTCCGTATTGCTCCCAGGATCCGTTAACCCACCTTCTGACAGCGTAATTGTCGTAGTCGTTGACAAAAAGAGAGTCTTGAAGAGACGACAGCCTCATTCTCCTGGATGAATAATGTCCCGACACGAAACTGTCACCGATTAAAATTTTTATCTGTGAGTTTGTTGATATCCAGATAGTATCCTTGAAAATGACGACGGATAAAATTGTATCCTGGGAGCTCAAACCTTTTGAATATACCGTGTAGGTTGACGTGTCACCGTAAGTGGTCGTGGGTACTTTAACGAGCTGTCCGATGGATCCGACAAAAAGGTTGTTTTCATATAACAAAAGGGAAGAGACATCTTCACCGGATAAAAATTTTGAGGAATTCGCCGATGAAAAGTTAAAAGGTTCTCCTCCGGTGTTCCAAAACCAACAGCCGTTTTCGCTTCCTGCCCAAAGTGAGTCGTTTCTGAGCTCGAGTTCCTTTACACGGCCATGGGGGAGACCTTGAAAATACGATGTCAACTGAAGGTAACGCGAGAGGTCATTTGAAAAAACCGTTATTCCGTTTGAAGAACCTGCAAAAATATTTTCGTCACCGTCCAAAACCACGTCCATAACGTCATTGTCGAGTAAACCGGTGGAATTATTTATCAATATGTTTTGGCCCGAAGAGTCGGTCATGCATATTCCGCCTGAACTCATTGTTATAAGGTTTCCTTTGAGGTAGGAAAGCCTGTTAACCTGAGAGTGAGAGGTGTAAACTGTAACGCCGTTTTGAGATAGCGGTAAAAAGGCGATGAATGCGAAAAAAAACATTTTGCCTCCGTTTTTTTAGTAAGCGCCCATCCCACTGACTATTGCAGGGAACGTCTGTATCATTATTTTAATATCAAGCCACAAAGACCAATTGTCAATGTATTCCAAGTCCATTTTAACCCATTTATCGAAATCAAGTATTTTGTTTCTGCCTCTTATCTGCCATAGGCAGGTCAAACCCGGCTTCATCGATAGTTTTCTTTTCTGCCAGTTTTGATACAAATTTACTTCTTCCGGCAGAGGCGGACGCGGGCCAACAAAACTCATGTCGCCTTTTACGATGTTTATCAACTGTGGAAGCTCGTCAAGGCTCCACCTTCTTAGAAATTTCCCAAGTTTAGTGATTCTCGGGTCTTTGGGATGTTTGAAAGCGAATCCCTTAACGAGGTTTTTTTCAAGAAGAGATGGCAGAAGTTCCTCAGAACCTTCGCGCATAGTTCTGAACTTCAGCATCTTGAATGTTTTCCCGTTTAAACCGCATCGAGTCTGGCTGAATATAGCTTTACCGGGTGAAGACAGCTTTATAGCAAAACCAGTAAGAATCAGCAAAGGTGAAGTCAGAATGAGCCCGAGAATACCGAGTGTTTTATCTATAATATCTTTCATTATCAGTCCCCAGATTCTTCCCGTAGTTGTGTAAAATGTGAAGAACGGTAAGCCTGATATCTCTTCGACTTTAAGCCAGGAAATTTTCGGTTTGACAGATAGATCGATCAATAAGGAGGTTGGGACTCCTTTTTCTTCGCAAAACGTGACCAGGGGTTCTATATGAACACGATTTTCCGGACCCAGTCCCACAACTATCCAGTCGACGGTGCCAAAACTTATTTTTTTGAAAACATTCTGTAAATTTTCAGTGCTCATCCCTTTGGTGACTTTTATGGTTTCAAGGATTTTTTTCCCAACTGAAAGGTTCTTTCTTATTACCTTTTCGAGGTTTCTGTTTTGCAGATCGTCAGTTATTATGATTATGTTCAGTTTTAAAACTTTGTTTCTTATCTTCAACAAAATAAACCTGTTGAATACAATCATCACGATGTTGGCTAAAATAAACAATATAAAAGCCGCTCTGCTTTGAATATAAGATTTGGTCAGGAAGAAAAAAAGGCCCAGTATGCTCCCGGATGTAGCTATTGATTTAAGAACAGGCCCTAAGAGTTCCCATGTTTTGCGTGTCTCGGTATTCGGGTAAGTTCCGAAAGAGTTTAAAAAAAACGCCCACAAAACACAGATCAAGGGAGTGACCCAAGGAAGTCTTTGAAACCGCTGAAGAACTGTCTGATAAGATGTCTCGGCGAAAAACATGTTGACAAAGAATTGAAAGAAAATGAAAAGAGCAAGAGTGGATATTATGTCCCAGAGACAAAAGTATTTGTTGATTTTATCTGTCTTGCTGACAATCATAAGGTTCTGAACAATTTTGCGAGTCTGAGCCTCCAGACCATGAAAATCGCTTCCCAGATGATTTTTTTCGACATCTTGCTTTTTCCTTCTGTCCGGTCTGAAAATATGATCGGAATTTCTTTCACCCTCAAACCTTTTGAATACACCTTGAAGTCAATTTCAATTTGGAAAGAGTATCCATCAGAATGTATTCGGTTTAAGTCAAGCGATTCAAGAGCTTCTTTTCTGAAGCACTTGAACCCTCCGGTCAGATCTTTAATTGGGCATCCGGTCACTAAAGAAGCGTATTTATTTGCGAAATAACTCAAAATCAACCTGCTCATTGGCCAGTTAATGACACTTACGCCTTTTATGTACCTTGAGCCGATCACAAGGTCGTAGTTTTTGATCTCTTCTAAAAAAAAAGGCAACATGGCGGGGTCGTGAGAAAAATCAGCGTCCATTTCGAAAACGCAGTCATAATTATTTTTAATCGCCCATTTAAAGCCTTCGACGTAAGCGGTTCCGAGGCCTAACTTTTCAGGGCGTCTTTTCAGATGGATTCTCGGTTGAGTTTTGCTGAGGTCGAGTACTCTGTCTCCTGTTTTGTCAGGAGAATTATCATCCACGATGAGGATTTCAAGCCTGTTATCCTGCTGGAGAATTCTCTCAATTATTTTTTCAACATTCTCAATCTCGTTGTATGTCGGGACGATTACGAGGGCTTTCATAATTTCTTCCTCCAACTGAAAACCGTGAGAATTGACCAAATAATTACCGCTGTAATAGTTATCGCGTATCCAATTTTAACAGATAGAGGGCTGTAAATCATCAGCAATTCGTGTTCTCCGGCAGAAGGAACAGCGACGGCTCTCAAGGAATAATTCGCCCTGAGAATTGGAGTCTCCTTTCCGTCAATGTAAGCCTTCCAACCCTGCGCATAATTGTCGTTGACTATGAAAACGGAGGGCCCTTGGGTAATAATGTCCGCCCGAATTCTGTCCGGAGAATATTCGGTTATTTGAGCTTTACCTTCGAAACTTTCGGCTATCCCAGGATCTTGCGATAAAATGGCTTTTTGAGAGAAATCTATTGTTTCGTCGTGAACCATAGACAGACATAAATCATCATCTTCTGTTACCGTAAAAGAGCTGACTGAGAAAATTTTCGGTAGAGCCAATGTGTCAACGAGCAGAACCATATTACCCGCGTCGATGATTTTCCCGGTCGACATTCTGATAAGGCCTGTTTTACCTACCCCGAACATGTCAGCAAACTGAGCTGCTTTTGCAGGCTCTTCAGCGATCAGCCTCGATATCTCGTTGAAAACAATTTTGCTTACAGGTTGGAATTTAATTCCGAGAAGCCTGCAGAGGTTTATGTTATCCGACAAAACGCCGCCGTTTTGAAACATTATAGTGGTCGGGAGTCCTATCAAATCCTGGTACCTTTGGATTTGGTTTCCATGGTACCCTCCGGGAGAATACAACCGGTTTGCCATGAGGTAATTATCGGATGAATGATTATCGACTGGGTAGACTCCGTTTTGAGTGATTTTCAGATCAAAATAGGATGTAGGCATCACCCTCGCGAGAGAGTCGATCGCTTTGATGTTTGTGATAATTTGATCTGGACCATAAAGATCTGAACCTTTTAAAAAAAGTCCATCTTCATTTTTTATATGATCGACGAATTTACCGGTCAGTGAAGATAAATCAAAATATACAATCAACGCGAGAATCCCAACAAAGAAAAACTTTTTTTCGCTTTTTTTTACCGCAAAAAAAGCGCAGGAAAACGTGAGAATCAAAGCCATTATTGATAGTATCAAAGATTTTTGGAATTCAGGTTTATAAGAATAGGCAATATCCGATTTTTGGGAATGAGAAGCTAAAATTTGGTAAAATGCGGGTGAAATTAATATCAAAGCGAGAAAAATCAGCGCTGCATAAGTGAGAATGATATGAGCTTTTTTGTTTTCTTTTAGCTGTTTAAATCCAAGCGAGGCAAGTCCTATTAAGCAAACAGTGAACATAAAGAAAGAAATGCTGGGAGCTCTGAAATTCTTAAATCCTGGTATAATAAGATAAAAAGGTTTGTAAAAGGGAGTATGCCCTCCGAAAGACACTAAGAGGAAAAAAATTGCAATGGATAACAGAGTTAAAGCCCTTCGCAGATCTTTTTTCTCTCTAGCAAAAAAAGACAATACAGCTATTAAAAAGACAGAGAAGCCCATATATTCAGTGTGCAGCTTGAACGGATTTTGTCCCCAGTAGTTCTCTTTCAACCCTGAAAAACCTCTGAACATGACGTCAAAAAATTCATTTGGATGCATCGACCAGCTTATTGCAAAATCCCACCCTCTGCCGGCTTGCCGCGGAGAGATTGAGCTGTATTCAAGAAAGGGTATAAATTGAGCCGCGGAAATCGCAAGTCCCAGAGATAGACCTGCGAACGCGAAAGAAAAATCTTTTAAGTATTCTCTCCAATTTTTTCCGTTTGTTCCAATTGATTCAGAAAGAAACCAAACGAAGGATCCCAACATCAGATAATAAGTCAATTGGACATTGGGAGATATCAAGCAAAGCGATAATAATCCTCCGGCAAACAGAAAAGGAAGAATTCTTTTTGTTTTGATTCCTTTTGAGATAAAAAACAAAACTCCAGGAGTCAGTGCCTCTACTATAACTTTTCCATCATGACCTGGATTGACCTGGGATATTATTATCCCGGAAAACATATACATTATTGCGACAACGAGGGATTCAATCCCTCCAGCGCCGAGTTGTTTTGCAAAAAGGTATGAAAAGATACCGGCTATAAAAAAGTGAATAAAGAAAACGAGAGCGATTACGTATTCTGGAGAGAAAATTATTCTTAAAAAAGCGCTCGGAAATAACACGTCTCCGTGCATTCCGCCAATATAAGGAAAACCTCCGAAAAGAAAAGGGTTCCATTTGGGTAAAAAATCACCTGAACGCAGGTTTTCTGCCGCGAAAATCTTGAAAGGTATTCCCATTAGTTGATCTCCGCAGTCGAGGATTCTTCCGGGAATCAGTATTTTCCAAAAAGCAATAAGAAGCAAAATAAACAGAATTGGAAAAGCAATTTTCCAGGATATATCATTGATAATTTTCTTTTTTCCGTTTTTTTTCATGTTTGGCATTTCCCCTCCAATTGATAGCAAGAGCCATTAAAAGGCAGATAAATTCAATGAATGTCAACCATATTCTGTTGAAAATTGTCAAGCCTGATGCTATACCGGTCGGAATCTTCAACAAGCTATTGGTCATTTTCAACATCACACTTTCCCTAATTCCAACTCCACCCGGTGATAATAGAAATAAAAGTCCAATAATATAACTGGAGCTGAAAACAGAAACAGCAAGAGGTAGCGAACGAACACCAATGTCAAAATAGAACGACTTTATAAAAAGAAAAAATCCGAATCCTCTCAAAACCCAGTATATCAGGTAGGATAAAAGTATCAGAAATGAATTAATGGGGCTGATTCCAGGCGCGATAATGCTCTTTCCTCGTTTTTTAGCTAAAAATTGAATAAGTTTTCCAATGATTCTTGGATGCGAGATGAACAGAACAATTAAAATTCCGAAAGATATTAGTGGTATCGAAAGGATTAGTCTTGATTCCCCTAAAAAAGGCATAATCGAAAACGCGGAGATAATGATACCAGGAATAAGCGAGTAAACTTGGACAAAAAAAGACGATGTAATTGCAACTTCGACGGGTATTCCTTCTTTTGAGAGGAGGAACATCATTCCCAATAAATGCCATGCTTTTCCTGGCAAGTACCTCCCGAGAGAAGAGATAAACCATATTTTTAAAGCCTTTTTAAGCACAATGCTGGCTCCCAGTAACTTAATAATTTTGGTCCAGAAAAAAACTCCCATTATTTGAACAAATAATTCTATTGAAAAAGACAGAAACAGGAAAAATAGATTAGGTCTCCAAGAGATATTTCGAATTTGATTCCAATTGCCGTAAACACTTTTCCCAAGGTACAGCATGGAAAGAATTATTACTAAAGTGCCCAAAACACGAAAAGAAATCTTTTTAATATTATTACGCAATAGTTGTCTCTTCATTTCAGTGCGTTTATCTTGGCGTATGTTCTCTCCCATAAATCTATTTGTATATCAAAAGAAAATGAATCTACAGCTTTTTGTCTTCCCTGACGGGCGATTTTTTTTGTGCTTTCTTCATCTAAAATTACATTTTTCAGAACCCGAACACAATCCTGCCAAGAAAACGGATCAAAGAAGTATCCGCACTTTCCATCTTCCACGAAGCCTACAAGAGAGCCTGATTTTGCAACTACTAGCGCTAATCCCGAAAACATAGCTTCTAATGCTGATATGCCAAAACCTTCCTTAAACGAGGGCAAAATAAAAACGTCATTCGCTTTTAAAAAATCTCTAACTCTCTCCCTTTGAACACTGCCTGTAAAAATAACTTCATCACCTAAAGACAGCGATTTCGACAAGTTTTCTAATCTTTGCCTGTCTTCTCCATCGCCTACTATCGTATATTTAAACTCGAAATTTTCCATTTTCAACAAACGCATGGATTTGAGTACGACTTCGACATTTTTTTGTTTTGATAACCTGGAAACTGTCAAAAAATTGACTGGTTTTGTTTTTATCTCTTTTTCAAAATTTATAAAACAATCCAAATTTCCAGTCATTGGAACAACCAATTTTTCCCCGGAATAACCCCATTTGTTTATTTCGTCTCTAAGGAAATCTGATACTGTTGTCGTCAAAAGGTATCTATCAAGAAGGTTTTTTGCGAAAAAAGGGAAAATAGAATTTGAGAGAATTCTCACATCTGTGCCGTGAAGAGTTATTATCTTTTTTTTAGACGGGATTAATGAAGCAATTAATCCTGAGGGCACCATCCAATTCACATGAAGGACATCGCAAGATTGGATTATCCTTCTAGTATGCGAAAATGAACTTTTAAAATACTGTAAGAACTGGCATAGTTTACTGGGATTGAGAATAAGTCCATGCATGTTGCCAGTGTATGCTATATCTTCTTTGTTTCCATAAACAAACCTGATAATATCCACACCCGCAATTTTTTCTTGAAAAGCTGAGCCTTCAGCATGAGGTGTCAAAACTTTGATAACATGTCCTCTCATTGAAAGAGACAAAGCGAGATCTTTAATAAAAAAACCGGAATAGTCACCTTCGTATCTCGGATAATTATGTGTGAGGAAACAAATTTTCATAAAAAAATATCGATTACTTCCAGTACAACTGTTATAATGTCAACCTTTAAAAACTTCCATTATTAGCGTTTTCATAATATCTTAATATTCTGAAAATATGAAGTTGTAAAATAGCATAATTGATTTCTACGGGAAATCATGAAAAGTAATCGCGTTGAAGACGATGTCTGGTTGGGGAAAATTACTTTTTGAGTGTTGGCTTTTGCAAAAGTAAGATTAAAAGTTTTCGATCAGGAGAATAAAATGACGAGGAAAGAAATAAAGGATAGGGTTAATTCGTTGGGATCAAAAACAGAAAACCTGCGGAGGTTTCTTTGATATACCACTTAGAAAAGAAGCTATAGCAGACACGCAGAAAAAGTTGCTCGAACCGGGAGTCTGGAACGACATAAAAAAAGCGAGGGAATTGTCTAAAAAACTAAATTCTGACGATGAGATCGTCAAAAGATTTGAAAAGATTTCAGATGATCTCTGTGCGGTTTCTGAACTCTCAGAATCTCTTGAAGATGAAGATCTTGAAGAGATATCAAACGAGATTGAAAAAATTGAAGAAGAGATAGGCGAGGTTGAAATGGAAAACGCTCTTAACGGGGAGGAGGACCGCCTCGGAGCGATAATGACCGTTCATCCCGGCGCGGGAGGCACTGAATCATGCGATTGGGCTGGAATGCTGTTGAAGATGTATATAAAGTATTTTGAAAAACATGACTGGAAATTTAAAGTAATCGACATTCAGGAAGCCGAAGAAGCGGGAATTAAAGACGCGACTCTGGAGATTGACCATGAGGGTGCGTATGGTTTTTTAAAGTGCGAAAGAGGTATCCACAGGCTGGTCAGAATATCTCCTTTTGACGCCAACCACCGAAGGCACACATCATTTGTCTCGGTTTTTGTCTATCCACTCGCCGACGACGAGATTGAGGTTGAAATATTGGAAAAAGACCTCAAACTCGATTTTTTCAGGAGTTCCGGGCCCGGAGGTCAGAATGTCAACAAAGTCAGCACTGCGGTTAGAATAACTCACATACCGACAGGAATTGTCGTTCAATCACAGAGCGAAAGAAGCCAGATCTTGAACAGACAAAACGCCATGAAAATTTTAAAATCGAAAATTTATCAAAAAATGCTTGAAGAGGAGCAGAAAAAAAAATCTGTTCTCGAAAACCAGAAAACTGATATAGCCTGGGGGCATCAGATTAGAAGTTACGTTTTTACTCCCTACACTCAGGTAAAAGACCACAGGACAGATTTTGAGACTTCGGATGTTCAAAAAGTAATGGACGGAAACATAGACGCTTTTATTAGGAATTACCTGCTCTATACGGGCAAAAAATAACGGAGGAAAACTTGAGCAGCGAATATGACATAAGAGTCGAAAAGAGAGAAGAACTCATCAGGTCTGGTCATGATCCATACCCTTATAGTTTCAATAAAAACAGGGAAGTAAAAGAAGTTTTGGAAAATTTCGAAGACCTCGCTGAAGAAATCATTTCTCTTGCGGGAAGGATAGTTTCGATGAGGGGACACGGTAAAAGTGTCTTTTCGCATTTAAGCGATTCTTCCGGGTCGATGCAACTGTATTTTCAGCTCGATTCTCTAGGCGAAGAAAGTTTCGACCTGGTAAAAAAAATCGACATAGGAGATTTTGTAGGCGTGGAGGGAACATTGATGACGACAAAAACCGGCGAAAAAACTTTAAGGGTGAAGACCTGGCGTTTTTTGGCGAAAGCCCTTATGAATTTACCGGAAAAGTACCACGGCCTGAAAGATCCGGAGACAAGATACAGACAGAGGTACCTGGATTTCATATCAAACCCCGAGTCGAGACGGAAAATTGAAGCCAGAAGCAGAATTGTCAGGACTGTGAGGAGAAAGCTGGACTCGCTCGGTTTTTTGGAAGTCGAGACGCCTGTTCTTCAGCCTGTTTACGGAGGCGCTTTCGCGGAACCCTTTGTTACAAAGTACAATTCTTTAGGAGCGGATTTCTACCTAAGAGTCTCCAACGAACTCTACCTGAAGAGGCTTCTCATCGGCGGCTTTGAAAAGGTATATGAATTCGCCAAAGATTTCAGAAACGAGGGAATGGACAAAGACCACAATCCAGAGTTCACGCAAGTAGAAGCCTACTGGGCTTACGTGGATTACCATGAAATGATGAAATTGACTGAAGACATATTCAGGGAAACGTGCGTTGAACTGCACGGAGAACCTTTTCTTAAAATCAGGGGCGAAGAGCTGGATTTTTCAAAGCCGTGGAAAAGGGTTGACTATTTCGGTTCCCTCGAAGACGCCGCAGGTATAAAACTTAGGAATCTTCCAAAAGAAGACTTAATTCAAATCTGCACAGAAAAGGGGATAGATACCGACAGGAAAAATCATAGGGGAAAAATTATCGACGCGCTTTTTTCTGGACTCGTACAGCCATATCTGATACAGCCTTCCTTCGTGATGGACCATCCCTTGGAGATATCTCCTCTTGCTAAAACTCACAGGAAAGATCCTTCTCTTGTTGAGAGATTTGAACCCATCGTTCTCGGAATGGAACTCGGCAACAGTTTTTCCGAGTTAAACGACCCGATAGAGCAGAGAAAAAGACTTGAGTACCAGAACGAGCTCAGGAAGTCCGGAGAAAAGGAATACGAACCGATCGACGAGGATTTTCTTCTAGCAATGTCATACGGAATGCCCCCCGCTGGAGGTTTGGGTCTGGGAATTGACAGGATGGCAATGCTCTTTACCGCTTCGGACAGCATAAGAGAAGTTATAACTTTTCCTCAATTGAAACCTCTGCAGACCGAGCAAGGAGAATAGCAGTGTTCTACCATCTGATGCTTGCCAAAAGATACCTCAAACCGCCTAAGACAAACAGGTTTCAACTGTTCATAACCGTGTTGTCGATTGGCGGAGTTATGGTTGGGGTCGCCACTCTTATAGCTGTGGTGTCTGTAATGAATGGGCTTCACACAGACATAAAAAAGAAAATAGTCGGCGTGAACGCTCATATTATCATCACCCGAGGCATAAGCGCTCCTGACAGCTGTCTGGAAGAAATTAAAAGGATAATTTATTCGGATGATGTTTTGAAAAATGAAGTGACAGGCGTATCCCCTTTTGTCATTTCAAAGGTGATGGTGAGAAGAAAAAACATCATAGACGGAGTGCTTTTAAGAGGACACGACATGGAGACTGGGAGAGAAGTTACCGATATAGAGGAGAAAATAATCGAAGGGAATTTTCTGCGAGATCCCTTAAACGAAGGGGTGATACCTATCGTCATCGGAAACATGCTGGCTGAAAACCTTGAAGTTAATACAGGGGATGTCATCGAGATCTTTTCTGTTCTTTCGAGCACGATTACCCCCATAGGCCCTGTCCCAAAGACATACAAAGGCGAAGTTGTAGGCATAATAGACGCAGGTCTATACGAATACAACAGCTCTTGGATATTTATGAGGTTGCCAGACGCTCAAAAAATCATGAAACTCGAGAACAATGTCACCGGTTTTCAAATAGCCGTCAAGGATATGATGGAAGTGAGAAGATTGACGAGAAGACTTCAGGACAAACTGGGTTTTTCTTATTCCGTTCAAGATTGGCTCATTTTAAACAAAAACCTCTTCGCGGCTCTTAAACTGGAGAAAACGGCTATGACTCTCGTTCTTTTTATGATTATCGTCGTCGCCGCTTTCAACATTGTTTCAACGCTGATAATGATTGTAATTCAGAAAACAAGGGAGATTGGAATTTTAAGATCCATTGGGATGACGAGATTTGACGTCATGAAGATATTCGTGCTTCAGGGTACTGTCATGGGATTCATAGGAACCGCGCTTGGAGTCGCGGTCGGGCTTGTCATATGTTTCGCTCTGGGCAGGTATGAATTCCCTATAGATACCGACGTATATGTTATTTCATCGCTGCCAATCACGGTCAATCCTCTGGATGTGTTGGTAATCGCTCTATGCTCAATGGGGATATCTTTTCTTTCTGCGATATACCCGGCTTACAGAGCTTCGCGGCTGCTTCCCGTGGAGGCGTTGCGCTATGAATGAAAACATCGTCAAAGCCGAAAAAATCGTAAAAGATTTCGAAAGCGGATCACAGATAATTAAAGTTCTCAACGGGGTAGATTTTGTCCTAAGGAGTGGAGAAATAATTGCTGTCGAAGGTCCTTCAGGAAGCGGAAAAACTACATTTCTACACATACTCGGAACTCTCGAAAGACCTTCTTCGGGAGAGTTGTTTCTCGCTGAAAAAAACGTAAAAGAATTCAGCGACAGAGCCCTGTCTGGCTTGAGAAACAGATCAATAGGCTTTGTGTTTCAATTTCACAACCTCATTTCTGAATTGACCGCGATAGAAAACGCAATGATTCCGATGCTCGTCGCGGGAAAAAAGAAAAATGAAGCCAGGCAAAAAGCCGAGGAAATGCTCGTGAAAGTAGGCCTTTCTCAAAGATTAAACCATCATCCTTCTCAACTTTCAGGCGGTGAGAAACAACGAGTCGCGATAGCGAGAGCCCTGGCAAACTCACCAAAGGTTGTTCTCGCGGATGAACCAACCGGAAACCTCGACGCGATAACCGCTTCCTCGGTTTTGAACATATTTCTCGAATTGGCGAAAAATGACAATTGCGGGGTTATCATAGTCACCCACAACCCCGGTGTTAGTTCCAAATGCGATAAAATCCTGCGTTTAAATCAAGGAATTCTGCAATAGATGAAAATTTCTTCGGTTGGGGATTCGCGTAAATTTATAGAAAAATCAAGACTTAAAGCTCCTGTTTGGTTTAAAGCGGATTCCAGAAAAGTTGTTTTCAGCATTCGTGTGAGGCTTGCGAGAAACTTCAGCGAAAAAAAAATCAAATCTGAGGACAAAATCGAATTGACGGAGAAGGCTCTTTCCGGGAAAGGTCTTCAGAGGATCGATCTTTGGAAAATTGGCGCGCTTTATCGAAGAATACTTGCGGAAAGGCATCTAATAAACACTCCGGTCTACCAGAATCTAAGCCTTTTCGTGAGTCAGGACGAAAGGGTTTCAGTTCTCGTGAATGATGAAGACGACATCAGAATTCAAGTGATCTCAACTCCCGGAGACGGAGTGTTTTGCCTTGAGAAGGCGAAGTCAACAGCAAGCGACATTGATGAATTTATTCCTTTTGCCAGGTCCCAAGAAGGGGTTTACGAGACCTCATGCCCATCGAACAGGGGCACAGGAATGAGGTATTCCTATCTTTTACACCTGCCTTGCATTTTTTTAACCGGCAAAGACAGGCAAGTGTTCCGATCGGCGAAAGCATGCGGTCAAACACTTAGAGGAATTTTTGGAGAAGGGACAAAAACAGCCGGATCTTTTTGTCAGGTTTCAAATTCTTCGGCGATGAAAGATGAAAGACAGACAATGTCGGAAGTTGATTATTTTACCCAACGCCTTTCGGTTTACGAATTGTTTGCTAGAGAAAATCTGTTAATGTATAATGGTGAAGTCGTAAAGAACTATCTTAAAAGGGGTTTTGAAAGCCATAAAAACAGAAAAATCAAAACAATGAGCTTTTCTGAATACTCCCAGGTTGCCTCGGCACTAAAGCTCGCTCTTGATTTGGGCATAGAAAGCGGGTTTTCTGAAGATGCAGTCTCAAGGGTTTTCTTTCTTTTGAGAAGGGGACACAGGGATGCTATAATAAACCAAATTGAGGGGGGGCAGGATATTAGTCTTTCTGACTTTATAAAGATGACTGTGAGAAAAAAATGAACAGCGAAAATTTTACACTTAGATACAGGAAAATTGTAATGGCCGCACAGAGAAATTCAAAACTCCACAAAAGGGGATATTACACCACACTAGACATTCTTTACGGAATTCTCACGGAGACAAATTGTTTCGCTGTGAAAATACTTCAGAAAATGGGCGTGGATATTTCTTTGATGAAAAAAATAATCGCCGCGAGGATATACAAAGACGATTTTTACAAGGAAACTCCAAGGTATCCTTCGAATCTAAAAGAACCGGTTCCGACCATAGAAGTCGAGAGCGTCATCCAGGGATCAATAAAAAAAGCCGAGGATTTATCTCACATGTTCATCGGAACGGAGCACCTCATACTTTCCGTTCTCGACAATATAAACACTGCCGCCGGAGAGATATTGAAAAGTCTTGATATCACCTACGAGCAGTTCAACTTGAATCTGCAGAACCTTGTAGACGAAACCGATTTATCCGTGAGGGAAGAAGAGAGAAAAAAAATAGGGAGACCAAAGGAAAATTTCGACGACGAAGAGGACGACAAATTTGTCATAGAGGATTTTTGCAGAGATCTCACTTCCTTGGCGGAAGAAGGAAAGCTGGACCCGATTATAGGGAGGGACCTTGAAATAGAAAGGGTGGTTCAAATTCTGTCGAGGAGAAGGAAAAACAATCCGGTTTTGATAGGAGAAGCGGGTGTCGGCAAAACAGCTATAGTTGAAGGTCTCGCTCAGCGTGTCGTTCAAGGCCATGTTCCGCCTTCTCTAATCGGAAAAAAATTCTATCAGCTCAACCTTGCCTCGGTTGTGGCGGGTACAAAATACAGAGGACAATTCGAAAGCAGGATGAAGTCTATAATAGAGACCATAAAAAACAGAGAAGACATAGTACTTTTCATAGATGAACTGCATACCATAGTAGGGGCGGGTTCTGCCGAAGGATCGCTGGATGCCTCGCACATACTTAAACCTTCTCTGGCCAGAGGAGAGATAAAATGCATAGGCGCTTCGACCGTCGCAGAATACCACAGGCATATTGAGAAGGATGGTTCTCTGAAGAGGAGGTTTCAGGCGATTTTGGTTGACTCTCCCGGAATACCGGAAGCTATAGACATACTAAAAGGACTCAAGGAAAAATACGAGGAACATCACGGGGTCGTCTACGAAGAAAGCGCCTTGAAATCAGCGGTTATTTTGGCAGACAGATACATAACCGACAGGCATCTTCCGGATAAAGCCATCGACGTGATCGACGAAACCGGTGCGAGAGTGAAATTGTCCTCCATGCCTCCTTACCCTGATCTGGCAGAAGACGAGGTAAAACTTAAGAAGATCCTCGATTCAAAAATCAAATTTGTCTCTGAGCAGCAGTATGAAAAAGCCGCGGAATATCGGGACAAAGAATCGAAAATAAGAGCCGAGATTGACTTGAAGCAGAAAAATTGGCTTAAAATCTCAGATAAAGTCACTCCGGTGGTGACCGACGAGGACATCCGGGAAGTCATCAGCATGTGGACTAACATACCAATACAAAAGCTTCAGGAAAAGGAACAGGACAAACTCGTTAACCTCGAAAACCTGCTCTCGAAAAAAGTTATAAGTCAAAACGAAGCCATTAAAGCTGTCAGCAGGGCAATAAGAAGAGGCAGAATGGGTCTGAAAGATCCAAAAAGACCTCTCGGCTCTTTTCTATTTCTTGGACCTACGGGCGTTGGTAAAACAGAACTCGCCAGGTCCCTCGCGGAAATTCTCTTCGGAAGCAAGAGAAACTTGGTCCGAATTGACATGAGCGAATACATCGAGAGGTATTCGGTCGCAAGGCTCATTGGTTCGCCTCCTGGATACGTCGGATACGGTGAACAAAATCCAGTCATAGAAGAAATAAGGGTAAAACCCTATTCCGTGGTGCTTTTCGACGAGATAGAAAAGGCTCACATAGATGTCTTGAACATAATGCTTCAGCTTCTTGAAGAGGGTGAAATAACGGACAGCCTCGGCAGAAAGATAAGTTTCAAACAATCCGTCGTGATAATGACTTCGAACATAGGCACGAAAGACATAACGAGATCAAAACCTCTTGGTTTTGGTTCGACTCCTGAAAACGTGGATTATGTTAAAATGAAAGAAAACATTTTATCCGAACTCAAAAGGATAATCAATCCTGAGATAATAAATAGAATTGACGAGGTCGTCGTGTTCAGAAGGCTGACAAAAGAAGACATGAAAAAAATCATTGAACTCGTCTTTGAAGAAGTTAGGGATAGAATTAAAGAGAAAGAAATTGAAATCGACCTATCAGATGGAGCAAAAGAATTGCTTGTCGAAGAAGGCTATGATCCCGCCTTCGGCGCACGTCCTCTTCGAAGGGCTTTCAGGCGTTACATCGAAGACCCTCTCGTCGAAGAATTTTTGCAGGGGACGGTGAAGGTAAACGATAAAGTGACAGTGGAGAGATCTGGAAAAGAGCTGAGATTTGTGGTCAAAGGAACTGAGAATATGCTCAACATCCCTTTTGAAAGCAATGTGTCTCAAAAAATTCCGGGAGAAACTTCTGCCGACTGAACTGGTTGGCGAAAAAATTTAGCAGGGGCGTGATTAAACAGATGAAAATGATAATACTTTTCCTGAGTTTTATTCCGTGCGTAATTCGGACGGAAGCTCTGAATAGAATCATTGTCGAGGGCAACGACAGAGCCAGCAATGACCAAGTTATTCAAATGGCTGGAATATCTCCTGGAGACGAATTTTCGCCTTTCGTTTCCGCTTCCGTCATCAAAAACCTTTTCTCCACCGATCTATTCAGAGATGTTTCCCTTGACACTTTTTACGATGCCATAGAAGGATTGACCCTGGTCATTGAAGTAGAAGAAAACCCGGTTCTCGACACTTTAATAATAAACGGAAGCGGTAGAATTTCAGAAGCAAATCTGAGGGAATGGCTTTCGAGAGGTTCCTCAGACACTGCAATTGTCCGCGGGTGGCCGGAAGCCCCTTTTAAAGGCAGAACAGTGACGGATAGAAAACTCTCAATTTGGAAGAAATTTATTCTCGATTCCTACGCTGGAGAAGGTTACATAGGGACAGCCGTGGATATTTCGGTCTCTTTACCGGACGATCAGAACAGGATTGAAGTGACGGTGGATATCAAAGAAGGCAGAAAAATAACTATAGCCGCTATCAACCTCAACGGCTTGATTTCGTTGAATTCTAAAATCGTCAAATCAAGGCTGCAGAACAGAGAGTGGGGATTTTACGGCTGGAGGGGTTTTAAAGAATTTTATTGGTTTGGCCTCTTCAGGAAAGGCGGGTTCAATCAAAACGTATTTGAAGGTCATGACGTGGAATCAATAGAGAGAACTCTGAGAAGCAGAGGATTTCCTGACGCGGAAGTTGACAGCCTGAATTATATTTTCAATCAAGAATCCACATTGGTTGTGATAGAAGTCTTCATAGATGAAGGAGATAAGAAATATTTCGGCGAGACAGTTTTCGAAGGCAACGTTTTTTTCGAAACAGGACATCTTGAAAAATACGTCTCCTATGATCCGGGACAACCCTACGATATTGAAAAAATTGAAAAGACCCAGAGACTTTTAAGCGAACTATACGCGGACAGCGGTTTTATCTACGTTCAGTTCAATCCCGTCCAGACAAGAAAAGACAGCACTGTCGACATTACTTGGCAGATGAGGGAAGGGCCGAGGGTGAAAATAAGACTTGTCGAGATAATGGGCAACTACAGGACGCGCGACAGGGTAATCCGAAGAGAGATAACTCAATTTCCCGGAGAATATTTCTCCATTTCAGGGCTCAGGTTGACCTCGCAAAAAATATTCAACCTCGGTTTTTTCGACAACATCATTCCTGATATTGCCCCTGTCGACAGCTCAAACGACAGCATAGCATACGCGGATCTCATCATAGAAGTCTTCGAGAAAAAAGCTGGAGAGATCAGAGGAGGAGCGACCTATTCGCACTACGGTGGAGTAGGAGCTTACGCGAAATTTGCCGTGCCGAACCTTTTGGGCAAAGGCGAGACTTTTGATCTGGAATTCGACATAAATTCAAAAATGTGGAACTTTGACATAGGGTATTTTGAACCGTGGGTTTTAGGGACCGATTGGGCTGCAGGGGCAAGACTTTTCGCTACTACCTACGAAATGGATTATTACAAGTACAGAAAAGAAGGATTCCAAATAAACACCGCAAGAGCCCTCCCTTGGATAGATTTTACCAAAATCTATAATTCTTACACGTTAGAGAGGGTTGAAGTTGAAATATTCGACCCTGACAGCGCCAGCGATTACCTGAAATCTCAAGAAGGCTTGAAATATATAAGCAAACTGGGAATAACTTTTGTCAGGGACGCCAGAGACAAATACTTCAACACTTCCCGAGGGACTTATTTTTCTTTGGCGACAAACTTGACGGGTGGTTTCATGCAAGGAGACGTGAATTTCAGAGAACACGTTTTCGAGTATAAGTATTTTCTGCCGGTGACTACAAAAAAACCTTCTTCAAACATTCCTTCTTCTTCTCTGATGTTCAGAAACAAAACGGGTGTAATTTCCGATTTTTATTCAACCGGCAGCGGAGACGTACCCGTTTATGAACTTTACAGACTTGGAGGAATAGGAGAGTGGGGACTTAGAGGATACGATGAATACAGCATAGGTCCGGTGCAGGAAGGCGATGTCATTGGAGGCGCGACGGCGATACTACTCAACGCGCAGTATTCAGTACACCTCGGCGAAATGGCGAATTTTTCGATTTTCGCGGACGCCGGCAACGTATGGGAAACTCCATACTCCCTTGAAGGATCGAGTGGTTTTAACGACCTGTACAAAAGCGCGGGGTTGGGTTTCAGAATTAATCTTCCCATGTTGGGCATTATGGGGATTGACTACGCCTACGGATTTTCGACCGGCGACTGGAAACCTCATGTCCAGTTCGGAACAAACTTTTAGAACAGGGGATTTTATGAAAGTGTTGAAATCTCTAATGATTTTATTTTTCGCGTCCCAAGCGCTTTTTGCCGGAGGCATGGGTTACGTCAATATCGAGAGGATATTCAATGAATACTCGGCAATGAACGACCTCAGATCCCAGTTGCAGTTGCTTGAAAACAACTGGACCAACGAAGCTGAAACCAAAAAAAGGGAATGGCAGTCTCTTCAGTCTCAGCTTGAGACGGAAGCAGTGACTCTTTCCGAAGAGGAAATTTCAAGGCGACGGGATATCATAAGCCAGAAGAAAAACGAATACGAATCTTTTGTACAGTCAGTCTGGGGCGATAACGGACTATTGGAAAACAAAACCCAAGAATTGACCGAATCTCCGGTAGCTCAAATAAACAAGACGATTGAAGAAGTATCGGAATTAAAAGACATTTCAATAGTTCTCGACGTCTCGTCAGGAGTCGTCCTCTACGCTGAACCTGGTCTGGACATCACTTCAGAAGTCTTGACGAGGCTCAATTCCGAGTATATCACCGTCCAGGACACGACCCCCGAAGAGAAAATAACCATCGCCTTCCTGTCGGTTGTTCCAATAACTGCCGACGCGAAAGCTTCCGGTATCGCGCAGACAGCTTCTTCCATTGTCAATACAGCTCTCATGAACATTCAAAATGTAGAAATGTCGGAAGGGAGCGATGTATCGCAGGGAATGACTCAAAACGGTATAACTTCAGTTGAATCTGTTACGGGATCACAACTTTCCGGCTTGGCGACTTATCTCTTAGCCGATTATATTGTCAGAGGACAAATCAGCCAGACCGGAGAACAATTCAACCTAAAAATAATTGTGTTCTCGGCGGAAATATTCAGCGACTATCTGACCTTCGAAGAGAGTTTTGAGAAGGTTGATAATCTGGAACAGACAATCGAATCCATAGTGTCGGAAATAGCGGCAGAACTTTAAAGGAGAAAGATTGAAACTGTCCGAAGCGGCGAAAATTTCAGGAGGTAAACTTGTAGGAGATCCAGAATTTTCGATCCAACGGCTTTCGTCTCTGGGTAAAGCTTCATGCGGTTGTTTGACATTTGACGACAAAATAAACCTGGAAGCAATAAAAAGGGCTCGAGAAAAAGGAGCCGCTGTTATCTGCAGACCTGGATTAGACCTTGATCTCGGCATAGAATCCGAAAAACCTTACTTAGCTTTCGTAAAAGTGATGAAAGAGATGTCTCAAAAAGAATCCTTTCAGCCTCATGTCCACAGAACAGCCGTCGTATCCGAGAGTTCTAGAATAGGTAAAGATGTTTACATAGGCCCTGGAGCGGTTGTGTCCGACGGAGCCGAGGTAGGTGACGAATGCGTCATAGAAGCCAATTGCTACATAGGTAAATTTACAAGGATAGGTTCTTTTTGCAGGTTGTATCCCAACGTAACCGTTTTAAACGGCTGTGAAATCGGCAATAGAGTGGTGATACATCCCGGAGCGGTGGTAGGCGGAGATGGATTCGGCTATCTCAGAGAAGGCGGAGAAATCATGAAAATTCCCCAGTTGGGCAAAGTCGTGATTGAGGACGATGTCGAGATAGGCGCGAATTCGGCTGTAGACAGGGCTATGCTCGATGCCACGGTGATAAAAAAAGGCACAAAAATTGACAATCTGGTTCAAGTGGCTCACAACGTCGTAATAGGAGAGAATTGCCTCATCGCTTCTCAAACTGGCATAAGCGGAAGTGTAGAGGTAGGTCCCGATACTCTGATGGCAGGCCAGGTCGGAATCGCCGATCACGCGAAAATAGGAAAAAATGTAGTGATAATGGCAAAGAGCGGAGTGGCGGGTGACATTCCCGATAATTCCGTGTTTTTTTGGATACCGGCAATGGAAGCCTCGAAAGCAAAAAGAATAGTAGCCTCTCTGAAATTTTTGCCGGAGATGGCAAAAAAATTGAGAAAGATTGGCAAATAGAAAGACTATAAAGAACCCATTCTCACTGAAAGGTGTCGGTTTGCATGGAGGGAAAAACTGCGAAATATCTGTTTTTCCACACGATGAAGAAGGCATACTATTTATCTCCAAAAGAGAGAAAATTAAAGCTTCTTTTAAAAGGGCTGACACTTCGAGAAGATGCACGAGCTTGTTAGGAAAAAACACTCGCGTGGAAGTAGTCGAACACCTTATGTCCTCTTTTTTTTTAACAGGGGTAACGGATGCCGTTGTCGAGGTCAAAGGAGAAGAGATCCCTTTTCTCGATGGTAGCGCGGCTCATTTCGTAGAGGCGATTGAGGTGGCAGGTGTAGAAGACAAAAAGGTCTTCTGGGAGGAATTGGAAGGTAAATGCCATACCCGAGTTGCAAACGGCGTATCGGAAGTGTTCTATTCCCCTTGGAAGGATGAGAGCCTTTTGATCACGGTTCTTTTGTCTTTTCCCGAAGAGGGAGTCAAATGCCGCCATCTAACATTTGAGGCTTATTCCAAAGACTTGAAAACAACAATAGCGAGAGCGAGAACTTTCGCCTTCGAGGGCTGGGTAGAAGATCTGAAGACAAGGGGTTTGATCGAAGGGGGATCCCTCGAAAACGCCCTTGTATTGAAGTATGGAGGCGAACCGGTTGAAGGCAGTTCATGTAGATTCGAAGACGAGTTTGTCTCACATAAAGCGCTTGATTTACTAGGGGATTTGATGTTGTCGCCTAAAAGGTTAAAGGGGAGGATTTTTGCCGTTTGCCCTGGCCATAAAATTCACTTGGATTTTCTGAGAGAAATATTTTCTCCCGAATGATTTTTGGGTAAAGATGAAAGGAGGGCTTATATGCCGGAAGTCAGATCTTTGATGATAGATGAAATAATGAGGCTCATTCCACACCGATACCCTTTTTTACTCGTCGACAGGATATTGGAATTATCCGACGATAGGATTGTTGGCATAAAAAACGTCACGATAAACGAACCTTTTTTTCAGGGACACTTTCCCGGAAACCCTATCATGCCGGGTGTTTTGATAATCGAATCAATGGCGCAGACCGGCGGATTCATGCTCATGTCAAGATTGGAAAAACCGGAGAAAAAACTTCTGCTATTTCTCGGCGTTGACAGGGTCAAATTCAGGAGAGCAATTCTCCCCGGCGACACACTCAGGCACGAACTTTTTCTCGAAAGCTACAAACATGGTGTATGCGTAATGAACGCCAAGAGCACCGTTGACGGAGAACTTGCCTGCGAAGGGATTTTAAAGGCTAAATTGGCGGACAGATGAATATTCATGGAAGCGCAATTATCTCGGAAAATGCGAAAATAGGTAATAACGTCGTTATATCGCCGTTTGTGATAATACACGAAGACGTAGAAATTGGTAGAGGAAGTTCCGTAGGTTCTTGCGCCGAGATATTTCCCGGCACAAAAATAGGCAATAACTGCAGTATAGGAAAGGGTTGCCTCGTCGGCGGTGATCCCCAGCATTTAAAGGATTTGGGGGAAGGCTGTCAAACAATAATAGGCGACAACACTGTCTTGAGGGAATATGTCACTGTTCACCGAGGTACGAATTTAGGGTACAAAAAAACAGTCATTGGCAAAAACTGTTTTTTGATGGGTTTTGTCCATGTGGCTCACGACTGCATCCTGGGAGACAACATAACCATAGCAAACGAGGCTGCTCTTTCAGGACATGTCATCGTTGAGGACAATGCTTTTATAAGCGGTCTTTGTCCCATTCACCAGTTCACGAGAATAGGCAGGTATTCTTTCGTCGGTGGAGGATATAGAATTAACAAAGATGTATTACCGTACGGAAAAGCTGTCGGAGAACCCATCGGAATGCTGGGGCTGAATCTTGTTGCCCTCAGAAGGGCAAATTTCCCGAAAGAAACCATTGAAGAGCTAAAAAAAGCGTATAATTTTCTTTTCTCCGGAAAAATCCCGCTTTTTGACTCCAGAGTAAAAAAAATAGAAGAGAAATGCAGGAAAATCCCCGAGATTGAAAATCTTCTCTTGTTTATTGGGGCAGAAAGCAAAATGGGACTTGCAGGCAGGACGAGAAGGTGAGAACTGTATAAATTAAACCGGCAAAAATGTGTTTGACTTATTATTTGGAGAGTGGTTTAATTAATACCTAAATGGCAAAAACGGTATTTATACAATTGCAATCGTCTGGTTTTTCAGTTTTGTTAACCCCAATTAAGGAGGCATGCTAATGAGAAAGCTATTGGTTTTGGCTTTTGCGGCGATGCTTGTTTCGGCGTGTTTGTTCGCGTCGAATGCTGATCAGAATAACAGCGGGAACGCCCGCACGATGACTGTGTCATCTCCGGGTGTCTCGACGTACGGAACAAGAATGGAATTTACAGGCAACAGAGCTGTCTTGTGGGCTCAGGTTCCAGACTCTGTAGCCGGCGCGGGTATTTCCTGTCAAATGGACTCAGTTTATCCTTTCGAATCTGAACTCGCTGACGACGTCGAGAACAACAGCGGCGGTACGTGGAACATAGATTCGATTCACACGTATTGGGCGAACTGGAACGGATTTTCTTCGTGGGCTCTCGTTCCCAACTTTCGCGTTATGCTTTACGAAGACAGCGGAACTCTGACAATGCCGAAAATGAATCCGTCTCAGACTGTCATAGTCGAGGCCGCAAACTACACAGCATACGGTTCCGGCCCCTATCAGGTAACCCTGGACATGACAGGTCTTGGTTTTACAGTACCTGCGGGCAGATGGTGGCTGGTCGTACAGCCTTCGACTTCGTTCTCAGCCAACGGCCAGACCGGATGGCAGACAACAGTCGGCATAGGCAACGGCCAGGAATGGTATCAGGTTTTTGAGCTTCTTGGCATAGTGAGGTGGACTTCCGCCAGTGCTCAGGGTTACACAGGTTCCGAAGCCGGATTTATTCTCTACGGCGAAGAAGCTTCTTCTGGAACTACGTGGGATTTTGAGGACGGATGGCAGGGATGGACCCACACGGGACCCGCTTATCCCGGCGGATGGGGAATCGGAGCATGGAACCTGAACGGAACGACATGGATAGCTCCCGATCACGGTGACAGCTCTCTCTGGGTGGACTCAGACGCCGCCGGTAGCGCTGGTTCTATACGCGACACGGCTATATCTCCAGTATTCACAGATGTCCCCGGCGGATGGCTAAAATGGGGAATTGCCTTCAACTTCATAAGTGCCAACGAGAGGCTATATTTGATTATGAGAGGCCATAACGGAACGTCTTGGGGCGCTTGGGACACTCTTTACTACTACCCCGACGGAGTTGATGTCTCTTCGAGATGGGATTCCACGGATGTTTCTGCTTGGCTGACATACGACTCGCTCCAGATGGGAATTTACTACAGCGACTCTTCAAGGTGGGCATGGTACGGAGTTTTCGACAACATAGGTCCCGTCGTACTTCCTCCAGTAACATTCCACGACGTCGCGAGCTTTGAGTTCCTCTCTCCCGCGGCGATGGTCGCTCCTTCGGCTCAGGATATAATCGGAGTAGTCAGAAACCTCGGCGGATTTGACGAGACGTTTGACGTCCATCTCGTAGTGA
>JAFGON010000015.1 GCA_016926475.1 candidate division WOR-3 bacterium
CCGGAAATGTTGTCGAAAATTTTAAAATAAAAATTGTCAGGAAAAGATCTCAGTAAGTTTATGCTTTTGTCAATTTCATCCTGCACTTCTTTTTTCTGCCTTTTAGCCTCAAGTTTCATGAAAAATAAAAAGTAGAGCAAAAAAACAGCCAGAGTGACGCACGCCACAAGGATAAACTGGGTAAAACCATTGGATTTTACGAGACCGATAAAGCCTGAAAGCATTATGGCTATGAAAACCGTATTGTGCAATGTTTTCATAAATACTCTTTTCCACGAAGATGCACATCTGTCAACCATATTATAAAACGCTTCTTTTTGCAACTTTTCATGCGATAATAAATCTGTTCATGCCGACTTGGAGGAAAAATGAAAACAAGGATATTCTCTTTTCTGGTCTTTATGTTGATATCATCAAGCGTTCAAGCGGAGGGTGTTTTTTCCCCTCTCGACAGTTTTCACAACAACAACAATCTCTGGACAGGTTTTGATCCTTTGAACGGAGACATCGGCAACAGTGAAAATTCTTCCATGGAGTACCCCGGCGGATCTTCTATCGATCATCTTCTCAGAGGATGTCACTCGATAGGTTTTTTGTCTCCCTCCGGCGATACTGTGGTGGTCTCCAACAAACTTTGTTGACACATGATAAACGAATGGTCCATTGCGTCCTGTCAATGGCAATGGATCGACGATTCGCTGTACGCGAGCGTTTACCTTTTTGACGATTCGGAACACGTCTCAAACATCAAGTCTATCCGATGGGGGTATTCTTTTTCGCAAGACCGTTATTCAGATTTCTTATTTTTCAAGTTTGATTACGTAAACAAATCGGAGAACAATTATGACAGCGTGTATTTGGGGCTCTACATGGACTTCAACGTGACTAATCTGTCACACACTGACGACTACTGCGGTTACGTGGATTCCCTGAAATTAGCATACTTCCACGACATCAGAACCCCCTCTGAATATATCGGCATGAAGATTCTCTGCGAGGTCCCTAATATGGGAGCCTCTTTCCACTGGCCTGAAGACATGCCTTTTTACGACTCAACTTACTACTGTCTTCTTTCCGATTTGAACGTGCCTCCCTCTATTCCAGACACAGCAGGAAGTTACGCGATCTTATTTAGATCCGGCCCTTATCAGCTGAACTATCTCGATTCATTGAATGTCTTCTATGGAGTAGTCGCGGGTGCGGATTTTCAGGAATTGATCCTCAACGCGGTGACGATGCAGAGTCTTTTCGACAGTGTATTTGCGTCTGTCGAAGAACCGACCCAACCTATTTTTCAGCCGAATATTTTCATAGTTCAAAATCCTTCTTCCGGGATGGTCAAGATAAGATTTTCCCACCGGGCAAATTCTCTGGGAAGCATAAGGCTTTTTGATTTGTGTGGCCGGGAGCTTGAGTTCGATTTTCACTTTTTGTTTAGAGAGGGATTGAACGAATTTGATCTTTGTCTGTCTTCTGTTCCTTCCGGTTCGTATTTTTTGTCTCTGACTTCGGAAAACATCGAAATCACAAAAAGGATAACCATTATTAAGTAGAAATTTATTTTTATCCAAAATAACATGTCACAGACCTGAGCTGTAACAAGTCCAAATAGACAAAAGTTAAAAAGGAGGAAAAATGCCCAGGTCTTTGTGTTTGTCATTTTTGCTGTGTTTATCTTCTTGGAGAATCGTTTCGTCGGAAATCATTTACGTCCCAACAGATTTTCAAAAGATACAATCCGCTATAGACTCGTGCGCTGATTTTGACACAATAATAGTCTCTGAAGGTGTATACGCTGAAAACCTCAATTTCAGAGGCAGGAAAGCCGTTCTCGCCAGCCTCTACATTCTTGACGGAGAAACTTCACACATACTTAACACTGTAATTGACGGCGGTCAGCCCTTGTGCGAAGACACAGGCAGCTGCGTTCTCTTTGCCTGTGGAGAAGACTCAAACTCTGTAATACAGGGCTTCACTATAACAAACGGCTCCGGAACAAAATGGACGGACGAACACGGGCATGGAATATACATAGAAGGAGGAGGGATACTGGTGTCGAATTCTTCACCGAAAATAATGGACAACCTGATAGTCTACAACAGGGCGATAAGGACCGCGTCCGGAATAATAAGTTCAGGGGCCGGAGGTATCCGAGTTGGAGACGGCTTCCCTTTGATACAGAACAACGTCATAATTGGCAACAGCGGAATGTACGGGGGCGGCATTGTCCTCAATTATTCCGGGGGCATAATAAGAAACAACATAATAGCGAAAAACAGGGTTTTCAGACCTTATCCTCAGCACAACACTTACGGAGGAGGCGGTATCTGGATTGGAAACGACAATCCGTCGTATCCCATAATCGTTGAGAACAACGTTATAATAGGAAATTCAGCGCTCGGGGACGGAAGTCTTCCTCCATGCGGCAAAGGAGGCGGGGTGCTGATTCACTCGACAAGCGTCGAATTGAGAAACAACATATTATGGCGAAACACCGCCACTTACCCGGAATACAATCAGATATGGACTTATAACGCAGGAACTACTGCTTTTACTTATTGCGACATCGAAGGCGGTTGGTCCGGAACGGGAAATATATCAACAAATCCACTTTTCTGCGACAGCAACTATGTTTTATCTTTTGACTCTCCATGCGTTGATTCAGGAGACCCTATGTCGAGCAATGATCCGGAGGACACTCTCAACCCCGGAAACGCACTCTATCCTTCAAGAGGCTTTTTGAGAAACGACATTGGTGTCTATGGCGGTCAGTTTTCGAAATCCTTTCCTGACATTACGCAATACACTCAGGTAGAAGAGGAAAACCCTGGAACAACGCCGATAAACGGACAAAAAATTCTTATGGCTCCTTTATATTATGAAAATTCGGTTCTGCTGCGTTTTTTTCTCGAAAAACAGCAATATGTCGTGATAAGCGTCTATTCAGTGAACGGCTCTCACATAGGAAAAATCGCTGAAGGTGAATTTTCTTCTGGCTTGCACCAAATTCATCTGAACAATTATCTTGAAAACTCTGCGGTTGTATCTTCGGGGATCTATTTTTTGAAACTTTTCGCAGGCGAACGCTCGGAATCAGTTTCCTTCTCTTTTTTTTCTGACTAGTAATTCACGTTCAAATCGGATTTTTCTATCCACCCCTTTAAATCCATTGAAGGAAAACCTCTAGAGAAATCCACTTCAATCCAGTCTTCGTCTATTGGACTTATAATTTCAGCGTAATCGCCGCAGAGAGCGCTAAACAAAGGGATGGAAAAAGAGTCCTTTTCAGAATAAATTTTGACGCCTTCAAAAAACATGTTGTAGGTTAAAAAGGGATCCGGAGAAGAGAACTTGAGAAGACAAGAAGTGTCCCCTCTCAAGGCTACAGAGGAGTCATTTTTCAACCACCTGAACCTGAAAACTCCCGTGTTGGCAGCTTGAGCAATTCCGGGGTCAAATCCAAGCCAGCCACTGTCAGAAACCGCCTCTATCTTTATTACATCTTGGGGCTGAAACTCGTAAAACAGCCGGGAGGCTTCGGAAGGCCTGAAATAAGCTGAACTTTCATGTAGAATCTCAACTGTTACATTATTGTCTCTGTTATCATGGACTCCACTAACCACCGATGAATAAAAAGCAAAAAAAGCAACCGAAAACAACACTGATGTCTTCATAGCTTGAAATTTATCATATTTTGCCACTGTCTTCAAATTTTTGTAGAAAAATGCTTTAATTGGCTAAGATGAAAAGAAAGTTTTTGCCTAAAAAGATGTTTCAGCTAATTGCACTGACGGTGGTTGTTTTGTGTCTTCTTCTTTCCATTTTGATTTCGGCATTTTCCCGTGAACCCTGTTCTTTTTTGAAAGAAAAAATTTTCAGCGAACATAGCCCTGACCAGACGGTTTTGTCTTTTCTCCTGACGTTTCTTTTTTTTATATTCTGTACCCTCCCCTTTTTGCTGATTTTAAGGTTTTTTTCCGACATGCCGCCTTTCAAAGAAGGCATAAAAAAGGATCCTTTTTTCCAACCCTCTGCCGTGAATTATTCCGGAGAATACGGCATTCCTTCTCCATGGCTGAGAATTTGGGCGTTTTTCATAGACAGGATGCTATCCATTCTCATCATTCTCGCAGGAATACCCCCTGTGGTAATCTCTGAAACCTGCGAATCTAAACTCATAAAGCTTTTATCTCTTGTATTTTTCTTTATCCTGTTGTCGGCTGCAATATTTTATTCCTACTCAAGAGACGCTTTCAAAGGTAAAAGCCTGGGTAGAAAACTGCTGAAAATGAGAGTTGTGGATACGGAAACTGGAAAACCGATTAAATTCTGGAAATCTTTCATACGGGAATTGTCTCTACACCTCGCCCCTCTTATCGTGATAGAAATTTTGTTTATTTGGACTAAACCAGACAGAAGGAGAATCGGCGATCTATGGACGAATTCGATAGTCGTTAAAGACTCAAGCGTACGTCAATCTGAATCGAGGCTGTCCCCGTAAAACATGACCCCAAGTGCCCTCGAAAGAGCTAAGAAGGCGAAAAAAATAATAGGCGCAATAATAAAGACGAAAAGGACGAAATATTTTA
>JAFGON010000016.1 GCA_016926475.1 candidate division WOR-3 bacterium
CCTGATTATTTAAAAAAACGCTCTAAGGGCTCATACACTTTTAAAAATTTCAAGGGTGAAACATACCTTTATTAAAATCTATGATTGTTGGACTGACTTTTGACATCAGAGAAGAGTATCTCAAACAGGGTTATTCTCAGGAAGAGACCGCCGAGCTCGACAGCCCCGTGACAATCGGAAGCATTCAAAATGCAATTAAAAGCGCCGGGCACGAAGTAATACAAATAGGCAGCGTTAAAAATTTGATAAAAGCGATTTCAAAGGGATATAGATGGGATATTGTTTTTAACATTTCTGAAGGGATAAGGGGGCAGGGGAGAGAAGCTCTTGTTCCGGCGTTGCTCGATCATTATGGAATTCCATATACATTTTCGTGTCCTCTCACTATGGTGACTACTCTCGACAAACCCACTGCAAAGATAATCGCCCGAAACGAGGGTGTCCCGACCCCTGAATATTTTGTAGTCTCAAAAGGTGAGAACATCAAAAAAAAAGCCGAAAAAATGAAGTTTCCTCTTTTTGTCAAACCCGCCGCGGAGGGATCGGGTAAAGGAATTTCGGAAAACTCAATTGTCCATTCGGTAGTTGATTTGGAAAAGGAATGCTCGAGTTTATGGAGAGTGTTTGACCAACCGCTTCTCGTCGAGACTTTTCTTCATGGAAGGGAATACACAACTGCGTTGATTGAAAATGATGATGGAATAGAGATTATCGGCACCGCAGAGGTGATATACAATGAAAACGCCGAAGGTGAAGTTTATTCCCTTTCCAACAAGGAGAAATACGAAACGAGGATCAGATATGAAATAGTAAACGGCAGGAAGTCTGAAGAATGCGCTGAACTGTCAAAAGCGATCTGGAGAGCCTTTTCCTGCAGAGATTGCGCCCGAGTAGACTTCAGGGAAGACGAAAACGGGAAAGTTGAATTTTTGGAGATAAATCCTTTGCCGGGTTTAAACCCGCTTAGATCGGACTTGCCGATTATTGCAAGCCTGGTAGATTTGGGATATAATGAATTGATATTGAAAATACTGCAAAGCGCGTTGAAAAGATTAAAAAAGGACAAGGTATGAAATTCAAAATGAGCATAGTGTGTTTTTTGTTGTTTTTTGCGGTTTTCTCATGCTCCAGAAGTCCCCAAGACGAAAAACCTGAAGATAATCAGACACTCGCAGTTAAATTCGTTGAGTTGGTCGACCAGGAAGATTATGAAAACGCTATTTTGATGATGGATTCTGCGATGAATGAAGTTTTCGGAAAAGAAGAAATGAAGCAGTCCTGGGAAGTGGTCAAAAACAGTTTCGGTGAAATTGATGAATTGATGGAATCGAGGATTGAGTCAATCGACGATTATGAAGTCGTATATTTGATCTACAGTTTTACAAGGGCTACAGTTGAGGTTAAGGTAGTATTCGATTCTGACCATAAAATTGCTGGTTTTTTCGCCAACCCTCTTGAATTCTCGAATTCCCTGCCTTTACCTTCATATATTGACACAACTTCATTTTCTGAAATAGAAGTTGAAATAGGTGAAGGCGATTGGGTTTTACCCGGAACATACACAGTCCCGAGAAATACAGAAGAATTTCCTGTTGTAATTCTTGTTCACGGCTCAGGACCCAACGACAGGGATGAGACGATGGGTCCCAACAAACCTTTCAGGGACATGGCATGGGGACTTGCTTCCGCAGGCATAGGAGTTCTCCGCTACGATAAAAGGACGAAAGTATACCCTGAAAAAATGGCTGTTCTCACGAATGAGCTAACGCTTGATGATGAAACAATCGAGGATGTTTTGAGCGCGGTGGATTTTCTCGTTCAAAAGAAGGGGCTGGACTCTTCGATGATTTTTATAGCTGGACACAGCCTCGGCGGCATGGCGATTCCAAGGATTGGGTCATATCTGCCGCGGGTGGGAGGATTTATTATCATGTCGGGGAATTCACGGAAACTGGAAGACATTTCATTGGAACAATTCAACTATATATTCAGATTAGATTCTCTGACCGAGGAAGAGAGCCTGTTCATAGACACGATGCGCATAAAAATTTCAAATCTCGAAAAGATTTCAGAGGACACAACCATTTCGCCGGAAGATTTGCCGTTCCACGTTTCCCAGGCCTACTGGGCTTACCTTAAAGACTACGATCAAGTTGCAGAAGCCAAAGAAATCCAAAGACCTGTTCTGATTTTACAGGGCGAGCGGGATTATCAGGTGACAATGGTGGATTTTATGGGTTGGAAATCCGCGCTTGAAACCCGTGAAAGTTTCACTTTCAAGTCTTACCCTTACCTCAACCACCTTTATATCTCTGGTGAAGAAAGGAGTACACCCGACGAATATATGATTCCAGGTTATGTTTCTCAAGAGGTCATCCAAGATATAATTAAGTGGATTGAAGACAACAATTAAAAAGGGGTGAATTTGCAGATACTGCTGGGGATTTTGATAGGAGTAGGACTTAGCGCGTCCTGCGGATTCAGGGTTTTCGTGCCTTTTCTCGTCATGAGCATCGCTTCAAAAGCCGGTTTTTTAACTCTTTCTCCTGGTTTTTCTTGGATCTCTTCAACTCCCGCTCTTATAGCGTTTTCCGTGGCTACAGTCCTCGAAATAGCCGCCTATTACATACCTTGGTTGGACAACATCCTCGATACGGCATCCATGCCCATTTCATTTGTAGCAGGCGCCGTAGTCACGTCTTCATGCGTGGTCGAGGTTCATCCGTTTCTAAAATGGACTATGGCGGTAATTGCCGGCGGAGGAATAGCTCTTTCGATATCAGCCGTCACTTCTTTTATCAGAGGGGTTTCATCGGCTACCACAGGAGGTTCGGCTAACGCTGTCGTAAACACAGGAGAGACAGTAATCTCAACTGTGATGTCCATTCTTTCCGTCGTAATGCCTTTTGTCGCGCTTGCCACTTTGATAGTTCTCGTCGTAGTGGCAGTGGCAATTATAAAAAAAAGGCGGGACAGGGGCTGTAAAAAATCCGAAGAATCGCTGATAAAATTCTAATTAAATCTATTTGCCTTTCCTGCCGATTCCTACTATTACGAGAAGCAATAGAGAGCCTATAATGGCTACGCCGAAGCTTTTCAGGTTAAAACTGAAAGAAAACATATCGCCAGTTATGAACTTCATTATGAAGCCGCCGATAAAGGCGCCCAGGACTCCAACTATTATGTTTATCAGGCAACCGCGTTTCTTGTCGCCCATAATAAGGCTGGCTATCCAACCCGCTATTCCACCGAATATTACCCACGCAATCCAATTCATATTTACTCCTCCCCAAAATTTGCAAATGCTTTCTTTTAAGTATATATTATAGGCAATTCGAAAGACTTTAACAACAGGGGAGTTGAGCAATTGAAAAACGTTCTATTGACGGGAGCCGCCGGTTTTATAGGGGCTGAAACTGCAAAAAAACTCATCGCAAACGGTTTTTCAGTCGTCGGTATTGATAATATGAACGATTACTACGATGTCAGACTTAAGACAAAGCGACTTGAAACCCTGGATGAAAAGAAAGATTTCAAATTTATTCAAATTGACATAGAAAATTTTCAGGACCTCAAAACTCTTTTTTCTGAATACAAATTTGAAGCCGTTATAAATCTCGCAGCTCGGGCAGGCGTCAGATATAGCATAGAAAATCCTTTTATATATGTGACTACCAATACTCTCGGGAATACGAACCTTCTCGAACTCTCCAAGCAATAC
>JAFGON010000017.1 GCA_016926475.1 candidate division WOR-3 bacterium
GAAGGAAAGATGAGGGCGAATGGCTCAGATGGTTAGAGCGCCGGTCTCACATACCGGAGGTCAGAGGTTCAATTCCTCTTTCGCCCATATACTATCAGAAGGGATAGATTTCTATCCCTGTTTTTTTTATATACAGGATCCCGAGAATTGAACGTAATAGACCAGCTATACGAGCTTCATAAATTGGACGAGAGAATAAGCAAATTGAAAAAAAGGACTGAGGCTATACCGGAGAGGCTGTCAAAGCTTGAAGAAAACTACAAAAAGAGGGAAGCTGAAATACACAGGGAGAAAGAAGCTTTAAAATTGTATGAAGTAGAAAAAAAGAAAATCGAAATAGACATAGAATCGCATGAGACAAAAATCAACACTTTTAAACTTCAGCAGCAAAAAGTCAAGACCAACGAAGAATACACATCTTTGGGATCTCAAATAGAGTTTTCAAAAAACAAGATCAGCGAACTTGAAACAAAGGAAATTGAACTTTTTGATGAAATGGACAGAATGAAGAATGAATTGTCCGAGTTGGAAAACAGGCACTCATCCGAGAAGAATAAATTCGAGAACGAAAAAATGAACCTTCTCGAAGAGGAAAAAAGAGGAAAAAAAATAATTGAAGAACTGGTATCTCAGCGGGAATCTTTTGTCCCGGGTTTGGAGCAGAAAGCATACAAAAAATACGAAAAGATAAGAAACGCCAGAGAAACTGCGATGGCTCTAATTTTTCTTTCAGATTTGGGGAGTTCAAATTCAAAAAAAAACTTTTGGATTTGCGAAGGATGCAATTCAATGGTATCTCCACACCTTGTTGAGGAAGTCAAGAAAAAAACTGAAATCGCGTATTGCGAATCTTGCGGAAGGATTTTGTATTTTGTCGAAAGCTAAAAGGAGTTGAAATGTTTCAAAGTTTGCTCATAGCTTTTATCGGGCTTTGGCTTGTTGCGAGCGCTCTCGTGTTCCACTCGAGCGCTGATAAATCAAACATAACTTTCGGTTCGATAATATTCGTACTCGGTATAATACAGTTATTCTGGATTATTAAAAGAGAAAACAAAGAAAAAAAGGATAAATAGAATGTGGACTTCATGGGCGATTTTTTACATAGCTCTCTGGATTATGGGTTCCGGATTTGTCATCGGCGGGCCGAATAAATACACTAACGCCGCGGCGGGATTTTTTCTTTTAGTTCTTTCCGCTTGGACCGGCATCAAATACAGAAGGTCTCTTTTTATCTCCGAAATCCCCGGAGGCGAAAACGAAGAGCAAAGCTCCGCCGAAGAAAGCGGGGAAGTAATGAGCGACGACCCTCCAGAGAAGAATGAGGGCGGTGACGGGTCCGTCCCAGACAAGAGCGAAGCTGATTCCTGAAATTTCCGCTATGCCTGACCCACCTGGGGTGGGGGCGTAGGCGAGTAAGTATGAAAGAGCCATGCCTGTCGCGTAAACTCCAATCAGGTTGGTTTTTGAACCCAAACTCACAGCCAGGCATGGAGTGACAAGGAAAAAAACACCCATTTCCACAATTGAGATCAGAGCCGCAGCGGCGGTTTTTGATGGGTTTTTGAAAAAAAAAGTTTCATAATTGTGCTTGAGATTTTCCATCGATTTCAAAAATCTGAGAAAAAATTCGAAAAGCTTACGGAAAAAACCTTTTTTACCTGACAGTAATAAAAATAATATTTTTTTCATGGGTCTGTTTCTGAACATGACAAAGTAAAAAAACAAAGCCACAAATAGGTAGAAAAAGAGGATGTAGGAAGACAAACCTGAAAAAAATCTGCTCTTGAGAGCGTTGGCGGCGTATGAAACAAGAAGAGGAGCCGAGAGCAACAAAAAAAGTCCGTTTAAAGCGCTTTTGAACGTGATTATAGCCACCCCTTTTGAAAAACTGCACCGGACTTTCTTGAGCAAGTAAAGTTGATAAGCTATTCCTCCGCTCTGAAGAGGGGTTATCGACGATAAAAAAAGAGGGCTTAAAGTAAACCGAGTTGTTTGGGTAAAAGAGAAGTGGACGCCTTGGGCTCTTGTTAAAAGCATCATTTTTAAAACGCTTAAGACCATTTGGATTAAAGCGGCCAGAAAAGCCGCGCCGATGTAGAGGTAATTCGATGAAGAAAGCGCGTTTTTAATCGAAGTGAAGCCTTCGGTCCATCTTTGCAAAAAAGGTCCTGAACCCGAGACGTTGAAGGGAATGAGAAATATCCACGCGACGAGGGTCAGAAAAATGAAAAGCGCGACGCCTTTTTTGATTTTTTTCAGATCAAAAGGAATCGAGGTCTTGTTTTTCAATGTGCAGTACTCTCAGCGAAATTATGGCTCCGATAACCGTGGGAACATAGCAAGTGATAATTCTCCAAGCGAGTGTCAAAAGGCTTATTACGGGAGAACCTTTAGGTATGAAATGACTGAAAGTACTGCTGAATCCGAGCTCGACGAGTCCGCTTCCGCCCGGAGTTGGAGCGAAAAGGAACACGAATGTGAGTATTATCTGAAGGGCTATAGTCTCTATGATTCTGAAATCAGTCAATCCCATGCCCATCATCAAAAAAGCGGGTATCGAATAATACATGGACAAAAAAAGCGCTGTGGTTAAAAAGGCGAGAAATAGCATGGTCTTTCCGGTTTTTAGATATGTCTTAAAACCTTCTTTGAACATTTTAATCTCGTTGAAAGTTTTGCATATGAATCTGTAGTAATTTCTGGGTTTTTTCTTCGTCTTTCTCCAAATAAATTTTCCTATTCTGTGAAAAAACATTTTCGCGTATTTCGGTTTAAAAGATATGAACATAAAGGAGGCGACCCCTACCGTGATAACTGAAATCACCCAGAAGAGCATGGTCA
>JAFGON010000018.1 GCA_016926475.1 candidate division WOR-3 bacterium
CTGTCTTCCCGATATGTCGTAAACGGCCAGTCTGACAGGCACCTCAGAACCAACGCTGTAGCCTATGACGGTTCTGCCCCTGACCGGGTTTGGATAGACCGGAGATAACGAGAAGTGGTGCCGGTCATTTAAAGGATGACCTGTCTCCTGCTCTTCGACATTCACAAGGCCCGAGGGGATGACGATGGATACATCGTCAAAATAGTAACCTTCTGCGACGCCGGAAGGACCTGAGAAAAAAAGCCAGGACAATAGAATTGAACCTTCGTAATTAAAATATACGTTTTGTTTTTGCCATACTCTGTGATCACCAGTGTAAATTGAATCGTATGGAGAGTGAAGCCACGTGCCAGTGTAGCCTTCTTGAGGATACAAAAGACTCCAGGTGCTTCCTCCGTCAGTGGAAGCCTGGAGTTGTACTTTGTCCGAATTGTTAAAGATTTCATACCAGTGCCAGAAAGTCAGCAATGTTCTTTCGGATGATGTAAACGAATCAAATACAACCCTGGAATTGACAATTTGCGAAGAATACTGCCATGTCCCTTCGTTGCCGCAATACATCGAATGCGAGGAACTGTGGTTCCTATGTTCGGTAATATGCCACGATGCAGGTCCCTGGAATGTCCATAAAGAATCACCGTTTTCAAAACCATCGTTAAAAAGTACCCCGCCGATTCCTATGCTGCCTGAACCTTCGTAATGGTAACCTCCGTGGGAATGTCCCAGGAGATTCATTTCAACAAAAGAAGGTGTGGGAATGCTTTCAGAGACGTGTACCGTGAAAGCGCTGTCAAGAGTCAAAGTATCGAAAGGGTTTATGAGGTTAGACTGTTCGAAAGAGTCGATCAGCGTTATATACGGATCGGCGCACAAAAGGTTTATCTCGAGTGATGAAATACTTCCGCTGCCTGTGTTGCATATCTTAAAAGACATGGAAAAATCGTCTCCGGGCTCAATCAATTCAGGCCCCATCGCGGAAATCAAAACCAACTCAGATCCGTTTACTGTCAATGAAATTGTGCTCTCCCAGACGCTGTCATTTTGATCCCAACAGGTAAAAGTGAAAGGAACAACGTAAAGGTCCGGGATTGAATCATGAAATGTCACCGAAAAGCCCGACGAAGAAGACGCGGTGTCGTGAGGATTGATACTGCCGAATTCGACGGTGTCCATTCCAACAGTGGCTGAAGAATCAAGTGAAACAAGAACAGCTTTTACCCCGTTGGCGGTATTCTGACCATGGTTTACAACCGATGGATAAGCCGAATATGTGAAGCCCGAGTTTATCTGCCCGTTGTCGAGGCCTCCAGTTATGGTGTCGAAATCGACTATCGTGACAAAAGCGCTTTGGGAATAGACGCACAAAGTGTCTTGGTAGTATATGCAGTCATGTGCGTAAACAGTTAGACACATGTCATCTGCAGAGCTTATGTTGTAGTCTATAGTGGCGTTTCCCGAAGCGTCGGTAAATGCCCTTGCAAAAACCGATGAATCCGTCAAACCTGTGATACAGCAGACAGCGCCTTCAAGGGGAAGTCCGCCTGTCTGGACGTTGACTGAAAATTGATGGTTTCCCAATTGAATACTGTCTTCATGCAGAGCGGTGATTGTATCAGGTTCTGAAAAATAGATCTGAGTTTCAGGGTCGCCCAAAAGGTTTAGTTCGTTTATGCACCAGTGGTATGAGCTGTCCATGATGGGAATGCAGTTGTCTTTGCCGACTCCGTGTCCTCTTCCTATGTTGTATAGGCTGTCCCTGAAAACTTTTCTTGCAGTCCATATATTCAGCCAGTCCGAAGGTCCCATACCGTTGCCTTCAACCGGGAGTCCCGGCAGAATTCCGTCGCCTATGCCGTACCTCGCGTTGAGCATCAGAGCTATGGATCCTCCGTTGGGCGCGTTGAAAATGTATTCAGCCAGGCATTCGTAATTGTCGAACCATCCGGGCATGCAGGCACAAGAATGGAACACAAAAAGTTTCATGCCGTTTGAAAGGGATGAAATCATAGAACTGACGAGCATTTGGGAAGGGTAACCATACCAGTAAACTCCATCCTGGTTTCCGTGGGCGGCTACGTGCACCCAATGATAACCGTTGTTAAGGGAATCAAGAAAACCGTCGGGGTGGCCGGAGTGGTTTTCGTAGAGTTTTGTGTGAGACCAGTGCAAGGGAAGGCAATTTTCAGCGATCGTATCGCAAATCAGGCTGCCGAAGATGTTGGAGTCAGGCCAGAGCCCAGCGCCTCCTTGTAGTGATTTTTCTAGATAGCCCATAGAGGGGGTTTGCTCGTATGTGAGAAGTTTTGTTATCCAGTTTTCGGCTTCTGTGGTTGAGTTTACGGGAAACCTTCCGACGTAGACGTCGCTGTACCAGTCGCAGGAATCCTGTATGAATTCACCGTATACATGATTGCCGTTGGCGTCCCAGTTCTTGTCGTAGGGAACAACGTCGGAAAAATAGAGATCCGAAGGCATGTCTGTCGAGATTTGGAAAAAAGCGACTTCGGAATGGATGAACCTCGCCCCCAGATTATCATTATCTCCTGCCAAGACAAGATAAATCAGGCCGTGGTTCTGATGGTAGTCCTTTACGAAATTTCTTATCTTCTCCATGTCGTCGTTGCCCTGGTAATGGCTGGAAATCCACTCTAAGCTGAATATTTTCGAGGGAATTCCTTTCTGGTTTTTCCACCGGATCAGCGGCTCAAAGCTCTGAACCAGTTCTTCCGGCGCTACTATTACGTATTCGACTTCTCCGTCTCTCGCTTCTTTCACGAGGGGGGTATTGAAACAAACATCCTGATTGTTGATAACCAGCCCCTCTACGTCCTGCGAAAATACTTCGATTTGACCTTGGGTAAGAAAAACCGGAGAAGACATACCTTCGGCGTATTCTACGACAAGAGTGGCTTTTTTCAGGAACTGAAGTTCTTTTGTGACAGGGTTATAGCGAAAAGGCGTGTAAACAACACCGGCTATTTGAAAACCCGATTTACTTCCCGTGCTGAATGAAAGGACGGGATTTTCGGGATAAAAAGAGTTCTCTTCGTAAACAACACTCGATGGCCCTACAAAGGATGGATTTAAGCTCAGGGGAACATCGGGCTGTCTTGGCAAGATGTCATAATTTCCCAGGACACTCCATTCCTGATCTTCAAGTACGGCTGATATGACGTGAGCGCCTGAAGGCAAGCTGAATCTCATGGTTTCTCCGGGTAAATCCGGGTGTCCAGTAGGCATTACAGAATTGCCTGAATAAATTATGACGTCGCCATACACCGAAGAAACTACGTCAAAATCACTAAAGGAATTCTCAATCTGCCAGTTTATATTACCTGACGTGATATAAGTGGGTAAAACAAAAGCGATGAAAACAAAAATGCAAGCTTTCATTTGTAAATCCTTGTTGAGACTTTCTACGATATTAGTATTAAATAATCAAACCAAGCAAAAGTAAATATAAATGTCGCTGGAAAATGATTTTGTCACAAAATCAAATATATTATACAAAAAGTAAAGTATAGAATCCGGGAGTGAAAATTGACGAGAAAAGAAAAATTGTTCAAGAGAGACCATATATTGTATTCGGTGGATCACATTCTTAATGAAAGGGCTTTAAAAACCTCTCAATGGAGAAGATCGCAGTTCAATCAGAATTCACACGTCAGACCATATACGCCTATTTCAAAAACAGAGAAGAACTTTTACTGATACTGTTCTTGAAAGAAAGCCTTAAAAGATGGGTATATCTTGAAAAAGCGACGGAAGACTGGGATACAAGCGTTAAAAAACTTGAGATGTTTGGAATGTCGTATTGGGAATATTACAGGAAAATTCCCAACTATCTCGATCTTGCTTTATACTACGACAATTACGGAATCCCATATAAATCGATGAGAAAGGCAATTTTAAAGGAATTCTACGAACCAAACATCAGAGCTAAAACTTTTTTTCACAACATTTTTATTCAAGGCCAAAAAGACGGAAGCATAAGGGATGACATTAACGTAGAATTTTCCTTGAGTTATTTCTGCATTTCTCTTCGCGCGGTTCTGAAAGAAGTTATATATCTTAAATATATGAAAAAAGAGTACTTCTTTTAATTTGTAAAAATACTGGTCCAAGGATTTTCGGCAAAGTAAGACGATCGGAAAAATTGTAAAATCCCGGGGCTATGAGGGAAGAAGGTCAACGGGTATTTTCACAAGACGCAGAAGAGCGCGGGAAAACCATCCTCTTCTCGGTATAGGACGTTTTTTAGATTAAACCACGGGATCTGTTTCTCATCCTCCGTCGATTGAGAGGATACGGTTTCCAATACCTGTTTTTACATAGTAAACCGTGAAATACCCATTTTTCAGTATGTCGGCCTGTTCCTGTGATAGTAGAAAATTTACCCCTTCAATTTTTATCTGTGTGAAGCCTCTTTTTCTGATTGATAGCATGGATGTCTGCGCTGAACCGCTGATGATTGATATTTTGCCCTCCCGCAGATTTTTGTTTTTAATGTAATAAGCAGTCATTGGAATAATAAGTATCGGGATGTAGATTAAAAAGGGCCACAATTTCGATAGGTCTAAGTACTGGAGCCCGGTTTTATTGTAATAAATTAGACCTGACAATCCGACGATGAATAGGGCTATGAGCATGGACGTGATCTGCCTCTGGTTTGTCGACTTGTTAAGCGATTCTATTCGTTTTTTCTGTTCGTCTGAAAGGAGTCCGTTCCGGTTGGTGTAGAGATCATCTGCGGTGAAGTTAAAGGCTGTCTCCAGAAGTCTCGATGTTTCTCTTGACAAAACCTAAACCCCGGTAAATCGGTTTTGATCTGCGATATCAAAAACAGTCATGTTCTACTCCATGTACCTTAATTGGATATAAGGAAGAAGGCGGCCGTCTGTTTTGATGACTTCTGCGTTTTCGGCTCCGATTTCAAAATCAACAGATGTCTGTTCGTATTGATAACTCGGCCAATAACTGACTTCTATGTTGGCTTTGTAGGTGCCATTTTGGACTGTGTTACCATCGCTGTCTTTGAGGTTCCAGGTGTAGACATGGTTTCCGAGATCGATGCTCGCGCCGGTATTCGCGTCTGTTGTGAAATTGGAAGAGTTCCCCCAAAGTGGTAATGTCGTTTGAACGGCTTTGACGTTTCCGGCAAAACCCGATACGTAGATTGTTTTGATGAAATTTTCCTGATCGTCTTCTATCCAAACAGCTGTCTGCGGCGGAAGCTCGTCTATAAAACCCAGAGAGAATTCTATTATAAGGCAAGGCTTTTCGAGGGATGAAAAGTCCACCGTAAAGGGTCTTGGATTTAAAACTTCAAAAACCCATTGTGCTTCTTGTGAAGAGGGATAGTCGTTGACTACGTTTGTCCATTTTGAGGCGCCAAGTTTTCTGTAGCCGTATCCGATGTGAAAGAGCGCTGCAGTTTTCACCGAATCGGGAGCGTCGCTTTCAAGTATTTCGTTCAAGTCGGATATACCCTGTTCGAGTTTTCCGACGAAGAAAGGAAACTGGACACCCATGATTCCTCTCAGAAGCTTGAATTCAATATTGTCCGGCTCAATATCGAGGACTTTATCAATTTGATTCATCGCTTTAAAACAAAGATTGGTCCTGTAATCCGTGTCTTCGGTGATGCTCTCTTCGTAAGGGGTTTCCGCCAGAGCGAGATAAACATAGGCGAGAAGCGAAAATGTTTCGACGCGGTTATCATCAAGTTCAACAGCTTTGACCAAAAGAGTTTCAGCCCGGAAATATTCCCCCTCTTCGTAAGATGATTTCGCTCTGGAGAGGAGGTCGTCTAAATCTTCAGCGGAAAAAACAGCCGTGTCTTCAACCGGCTTAAGCGGTTTAAGGCGTTCAATTTCGTCACGCGCTTTTTGAGACAATTCCAGGTCGTTGGAAAGAGAGAGCAGTTCTTCCCACACTTTAATTGCGGATTCTATGTCATCCCGCTTTTCGTATCCCTGGGCTAAATATATTCTCGCTGATATCAAAAGAGACGAATCTTCTTCCTCCGAAGATGTCGGTGTCAGCGCGAGAAGCGTTTCAAGATCTTTTATTCCCTTGTCCAATTTTCCCAAAAAAACCGGGACAACAACGCTCATGAAACCTCTGTAAAACAGGGCGTCGGGATTATCGGGGGCAAGCATGACCGCTTTGTCGAGTATTGAAAATGATTCAAAAGCGCGTGAAGCCTGAAGCTGGAAATCTCTTGTCTCACCTGCGCTTTTACCGATGTAAAAGCCGAGAAGCGCCAAAATTCCTGAATTTTCCGGATACGCTTCGGCAGCTTTCCTCATTAACTCAACGGCCGCTTCAGTGTTGCCTTCTGCGTTGAGTATACCCGCCTGTTCTTTGAAATCTTCGACTGTTGTTTGTGAAAAAACTGAAAATAAAGGTAAAAACAAAAAAACTGTTAAACAAATCAAAGATTTCATTATCTCTCCATTTCGATGATTTTATTGTAAAAAAAAGCCGCTTCCCAAAAATTTTCAATAACAGCGAATGAACTTATAGTCGCTCCGGTGACTGCGTCTATTTCATAATCGTTGAAATTTCTGTTTTCTATATCCAGAAAACCGATTTTCATTCCCGTGAATTTATCGAAAAAACTTTTTTTTTCAAGAAGAACAAAATACTGTGGGGTTTCATTGTGAGATAAAAGAAGAACCCCTATGCAAATACCGTCTGCGGAAATTCCTGTCAAGGTAATTACCGGTCCTACCAGTC
Source organism: candidate division WOR-3 bacterium (assembly GCA_016926475.1). NCBI lineage: Bacteria > Pseudomonadati > Caldifarciminota > Caldifarciminota bacterium. The sequence goes on from JAFGON010000018.1 coordinate 6,742, forward strand.
CGCTGTTATCGCCCAAAAAACCGTATCCGATCAAAGAATTGTCTTTGTAGACATTGTAGTATGATGAAGTATCGAGAAATACTTTTTCGAAAGAATCAGCAAATACGAAGATTTTCTGAAGGTGAATAGTCTCCTGCGAATCTGCAGAGAGGAGAGAAGATGTGTTAAGGCATGAAATCGAGAAATCTGAAAAAAAACAGAGGACAAACAAAACCATCGCGCTGCTTTTCATTTTGACCTTTTTTTTAGATATTTTTTAAATAAAATAATTTATATTGCGTGAAACGTAAAGTTTTAATTTTTTGGCGGAATTTGATTGCAAGGAGACAAATATGGACACAAGCCGAAAGGTGAGAGGTATTGTGGATTTGTACAGAAAAAAATAAACGACGAAAGGATTTATTTTCATCCAAATGTGCCTTATAAGAAATTAGCCAACATGCAGGACAGCTATGCCAGATGAGCTAAGACGAAATCTGTGCTGGTTCTGATAGACAACACTACTTTCGGAAACGCCAAAGACGGGGCTCTTTTCACCGATGAAGCGGTCTATTCACACAACATGATGCAGAAAGCCCAAAAATACAAGTATGAAGAAATCGACTCGGTGGTTTTTATACCTGGTTTGACGAGCAACCTAATAATAAACGGAATAAAATTTCTCGAGACTAATTTCCCATCACAGTTTTCAATTAACCTTATAAAAGAGATGCTCGGTGAAATTGTTCATGAACTCAGGATTAATTCTGCGAAAAGCGCATCTCCTGTTGATGCCCTGAAAAAACTCAAAGAACTCTTTGAACAAGGCTTGATAAATGAGGCGGAGTATGAAGAAAAGAGAAAAAAATACGTTGAGCTTCTTTAGGGCGGGAGGTCTGTCGTCAGGAAATTATCGATCTAATTATTTTATAGACTTCAAATCCTTCAGACAATTCGGGATGAAAAGTAGAGACGATTATTCTGTCTTTATGCAAGAAAACCGGATCATCGTCTGAAGTGGCGAGTATTTCCACTCCATCGCCTATTTTCGATATCTTTGGAGCTCTAATAAAGACGCCTTCCGCTGTTTTTTCTTTCGTGTATTTGTGGGTTTCTTCAGTAAAGTAGATTTTTTTTACGGAAGAATCCAACTGTCTTCCATAGGCGTTTCTTTGAATCTCGATGTCTAAAAAACCCCATGGTTCAATTTTTTTCCCATTCAGGATTTTTTTTGACAAAAGTATGCTTCCGGCGCAGGTTCCGAAAACCGCTGAGCCTTTTTTAGCTTCTTCTTTTATTTTGCTGTCCAGCCCGTAAATTTTTGAAAGGAGAAAAATCGTAGACGATTCGCCTCCGGGGATTATTATCAAATCTGAAAAAGGCGGGAAATCAGAAGGTTTCCTGACAAAGAAAATTTTAGAAGCCTTGAAGTACTCTCCCGCTTTTGAAGCGTGTGAAGAGTAGTCCCCTTGAACGGCGACTACAGATATGAATTTTACCATCCTCTTGTCTGAAGTTCGTCTTCCGGTGAAATTTTTGAAGAGTCAATGCCCTTCATGCCTTCTCCCAAGTCTTCTGATATCTCAGCTATCAATTTGGGATCGTTGTAATGAGCGACTGCCAGTACTATCGCACGTGCCCTTTTTTCCGGATCGGAAGATTTAAAAATACCGGAACCGACAAAGACGCTCTCCGCGCCGAGTTGCATCATTAAAGACGCATCTGCGGGAGTAGCCACGCCTCCGGCGGCGAAGTTCGGAACAGGAAGTTTTCCTTTTTCAGCCACAGATCTGACCAGTGAATAAGGGGATTGAAGCTCCTTAGATTTCGACATTATTTCATCGTCTCTTAAAGTCGTCAGAAGCCGTATCTCGCTCATGACTGTCCTCATATGCCTGACAGCGTGAATTATATCGCCCGTGCCTGCTTCGCCTTTGGTTCTTATCAGGGCGGCTCCTTCGCCGATTCTTCTTAGAGCCTCTCCGAGATTTCTGCAGCCGCAGACAAAAGGGACATCGAAAGCAAATTTATCGACGTGAAATTTATCGTCAGCAGGGGTTAGGACCTCTGATTCATCTATAAAATCTACTCCTAATGCCTGAAGAATCTGGGCTTCGGCAAAATGGCCGATCCGGCATTTAGCCATGACAGGAATGTCTACAGATGACATGATTTCCTTGATTTTTTTTATGCTCGCCATCCTGGCAACACCGCCCGAAGCCCTAATATCGGCCGGAACTCTCTCAAGAGCCATGACCGCGACAGCGCCTGCTTCCTGGGCTATTGTCGCCTGAACGGCGTCTGTGACATCCATGATGACTCCCCCCTTGAGCATATCGGCCAACCCGATTTTAATTTTTATCTCAGCCATGAAAACCTCCTTAAAAATACCTGCTGTAGTGAAATTTTTTTGAATCTACATTATATCACAATTTCAAAATAAATTAAATCATCCCTTATATATAGAAGAGATACCTAACAATCAGAGAATCCCTTCAGGGGCAGTGAAATAAATTTCTCCTCCTGAACTGATAAACTGCTCGAGTTGTTCCGCGAGCCATAAAATCCTTTTTGAGTCTAGGTGTAGCAAGGGATTTTCAATGAAAAGACACTTGGGCAAGGCAGAAAGAGAAAGGCAAAACGCCAGAACTCTTCTTTGTCCCGATGAAAGCCTAAAAGGATCAGCTTCCATGATCTCTTCGGAAAAACCGGCTTTAATTGCTCTGTCGAGAAATACATCTCTATTTAAGCCTCTAAACAAGACTTCCTCTCGGATCGAGCCTGAAAAGAAAAGGCGTTCGGAGTAGCTTGGGAGAAATGAAATCGATGGTTTATTTTTCATCATTTTCCTCGTGAGTTCCGATAATTCAAGAGTATTTTGAAGCCTGTGACAATTCCCGGAACTAAAAACCTCCCGTATAATTTTCAAATAAGACTCTTCTCCGGGAATTGTTTCCAAAACCTTCATCCTGCCGTTTTCAATTAAAAAGTTTTTCTGTGTAAAACCTTTGAAAAATGAAGGAAATTGAGTTACAAAAAGGCTTCCTACGCAGTTTTCTGAGACAAGGCCGATAAAATTCTGTCTCTCAGCGGAAGACAAATTTACAAAAACTTCATCGAAAAGAATGAATTTTTTGCCGGAAACTAAAAATCCTGCTGTAAAAAGGTTTAAAAGGTCGCTGTGCGACATACCATAAGTGCATTTGTCCTTTAACGACCATTCGTGCATTGTTTTTAAAATAAGATTATCCTCCAGGGGTTGTTTTCTAAGGCAAGCGCTGAATCTTAGTTCTTTTTGAGATGAAGTAAACACTGTTTGGCTGAAAATGTCCTGTCTTACAAGTCCCACGAAAGGAACAACGTCTTGGGTGTTTTCACCGACGCATATTTTCCCTGAATCAGGAGGTAAAAGTCCCGACAAAATAAACAAAAAAGTACTCTTTCCTGAGCCAATTTCACCGGAAACGGTAATTATTGAATTTTCGCCTAACTCAAAGCTTATATCATTTAAAAATTTCTCTTTATTCCAAGAAAATGATATATTTTCAGCGAAGAGTTTCATAGATTAGGGGTTAACACGCACAAAAGTAAAAGAAAAGAGGAAATTGTGCCCGATAAAATAGCTGTTATTGATTTCGGAGGACAATACGCTCATCTAATTGCCACTAAAGTCAGAGAAGCGGGTGTTTACGCGGAAATTTTAGAACCAGATCACGACGTTGAATTACTGCGTAGTTACAAGGGATTGATTCTTTCGGGAAGCCCCGCTCTCAGTTCTCAGGATGAATTTGCCATGAATGGCGACATATTCACTGGAGGAGTTCCGATACTCGGTTTTTGTTTCGGTCATCAGGAAATTGCTAAATTTCACGGGGGCAAAATTGAGCACAAAGGGCAGGAATACGGCAGAAGTGTCTTGCGGATAACAGCGGAATCGCCTTTATTCGAAGGTCTTTCAAAAGAAGAAACAGTGTGGATGAGCCATGGAGACGCGGTTGTTTCTCCCGGGGATATGGAAGAAATCGGAGTTTCTGTCTCTCCGGACGGTAAAATCCAGAGGTATTCCGCACTCCAGCATATGCCCTTAAAGCATTTCGGGTTACAGTTTCATCCTGAAGTCGACGATACTCCAAACGGCAAAAAAATGATTGAAAACTTTGTCCTGAAAATTTGTTCTTGTCGAAAATCATGGACCCAGAAGACTATTCTTGACACTATAGAAAACAGCCTGGGGAAAAACACTCTGCACAAAAAAGTGGTAATGCTCGTCAGCGGAGGAGTAGATTCAACCGTGGCGGCGGTCCTACTCGGAAAATTTCTTCCCTCCGAAAACCTCCATTTCATTCATATTGACACGGGTCTGATGAGAGAAAACGAAAGCGCTGAGGTCATATCGCTTTTTGAAAGGCAAGGGTTGCTAAACAGCATGGAATTCATCGATGCTTCAAGAAAATTTCTGAGTAAGCTTGAAGGCATAAGCGACCCTGAAGAAAAAAGAAAAATAATAGGAGATACTTTCGTAGAGGTATCTCAGGATCTAATAGAGAATTCCTCTGAAGACGAAAGTTTTGTACTGGGCCAGGGAACTATATATCCCGACAGAATTGAGACTGGCGGATCCAAGCATGCCAATAGAATAAAGACTCACCACAACAGAGTCCCTCTCATAGAGGAAATGATAAAAGAAGGAAGGGTGGTTGAACCAATAAAGGATCTATACAAAAAAGAGGTCAGAGATTTAGGATCAAATCTCGGTATACCTTCGGAATTTTTAAAAAGGCATCCTTTCCCCGGTCCTGGTCTGGGCGTGAGGTGTGTTTGTTCTGATGGTTTAGTCGAGAACAACGAATTTGAAAAGGTGAAAAAAAGTTTGGCTACAATTCACAGGGGAGCATTTAAATTAGGCGCGATTCCGATTAAATCAGTCGGTGTAAAAGGTGACTTGCGAAGCTATGAATTTACCGCCACTGTGTGTTCTGAAAAATATGATTTATCGGAAGGATCAATTTTTGCAAACGTAGTTTTCCGTTTTGCAAAAGGCGTTAACAGAGTTCTCTGGATGTTTGGCTTAAAAGAACTTCCGGAATTTAAACCGCGTAGAGCTTACATCACTCCGGATAGGCTTCAATTGCTAAGAAAAGCCGATAAAAAAGCAAATGACCTGCTTCTGAAACACCGCGTATACGAAGAGATTTGGCAGATGCCTGTGATTATGCTGCCCGTGAAGGTAAATGGGTTAGATGCGGAAATAATCGTACTAAGACCTGTCCGTTCCGAAAGAGGAATGACGGCGAGACCGTATTTTTTGAGCGAAAATTTCATGAGAGAAATGGATGTTTCCTTAAAGGAAACAGGTTCGCATCTCCTCGCTTTTGATTTATCATCAAAACCGCCAGCTACAATAGAATGGGAATGAACCATCGATTATTTGAAAACACCAGGTCTCGATAAACGGGGGTATTAATGAAAAAGAAATTTATCGTTTTATTGTTTTTAGCCGTGCTACTGTTGGCGCCGCTCGGCGTGCTTACGGCGAGAGCCGGAGGCGGAGAGTCTTATGGAGGCGGTGGAGGTGGTGGAGGTGGTGGAGGCTCTTTCGGCGGAGGGGGGTCCGGCGGAGACGGTGGGGGTGAGCTCATCCTTTGCTTGATATGGCTGATAATAAAGTATCCCTGTATTGGTATTCCGCTGACTGTATTTCTGATAATTATGGCGATAGTCGCAAAAGTTAAAGGTTCCGGAGCGATAACCGACAGAAATCTCAAAAGGGCTCAAAAAGCTGTCAAGAGCAGGAATGTCGATAAAAACTTGAATTCACTGATCGCCAAAGATCCTAATTTTTCTCTTGAATCAATGAAGACCAGAGTCGCCACGGCATTTCTTGCCATCCAAAAGGCATGGAGCAATCAGGACCTGAAAAAAGTTACGGCGTTCATGTCCGACGGAGTCTACGAAAGGTTTTCTCTGCAGATTGACATGCAGAAAGCTGAAGGCTGGAGAAACATCATGGAAAACGTCATAGTTCAAAACATTGAACTGGTGTCCGCCCTGACGGACAGGAATTTTGATACTCTGCATTTCAGTGTAAAGGCGAAAGCCAAAGATTACAAAGTCAACATAGCTACAGGAAGGACGATACCGGGGTCGATGATCAACGACAGCTTTACAGAAATATGGACTTTTTTGAGGAAAGCGGACGTCAAAACATTAGGAAAAAAAGGCGCTTTTGAGGGTAATTGCCCAAACTGCGCCGCGCCTCTTGAAATTACTGACGCAGGTACCTGCAAAGCTTGCAACGCATTCGTCAGAAGTCCGTCCTACGACTGGATTCTTTCCGAGATAACGCAAGTCGAAGAATGGGAACCCCGCTCTTCCGAATCCTCTGTATATATCAAAAACGAGTTGTCGGATAAAGACCCGCATTTTTCCACACAGTTCATTGAAGACAGAGCATCCGTGATTTTTTACCGCTATCAGTCGGCGCTTTTCACTGGAAATGCAGTTCATTTAAAAAAAGTGGCGTTTCCTCAAGAATACGGGAAACTCGAAGCACAGATCGCAAGAAACAAAAACGGCGATACAGCACCTTATTACAGGTTCCCAGCAGTCGGGAAATCCGAGACCCTTTGGGTTCAGGCAGGGGATGAAATGGATAAGATACACGTTTTGATAAAATGGTCCGGAAGCGCGGCCGAGAGAAGTATTTCAACAGGTAAAACTCATGACACGGGACCGAGGTCGATAAGAATGACGGTTTTCACCCTTATTAGAAAATCAGGCGTTCTTTCCCCTTCGGATTCTTTCGCTTCTTCTCATTGTCCAAACTGCGGAGCTCCGGAAGTAAGAGATTCAAGAGACGTCTGCCCTTATTGCGGAACGGTTCTCAATGACGGCAGCAGATCCTGGGTTCTTGGCGACATGCAGGATTATTCCCATTGGATTAGGGAAAACAGACAAAAATGGACAGAAGAAAGTCAAAAATCTGTTCTGAGCCAATCCAATAATCCTTACTCGGTCGTAGAAGCGCTTGCGGCAATGATGTTTGCTGACGGAAACGTCGATGAAACCGAGAAAAAAACTCTTTCAAAGTTTGCCTTAAAATACAACATATCCGGTTCATCTTTAGATGATATTGTAAAGAGAGCTTCTTCAGGTCAATGGACATGGAGCATTCCGGAAGACAAAGAGCAGAAGAGTCAATTTCTTCATGCCTTGATTGACATGGCTCTCAGCGACGGAAGGGTTAGTTCAAGCGAATGGAAAATACTTAAAAAAGTAGCTTACAATTCTTCTATAGATGATGTGATGTTGAAAAAAATTGTCATAGAAAGGCAAAAAGCCCTCATACAATTCGGAAAGAATTATTTTAAAAAGACAGACAAAAACATCGACCCTCCTCCCCCTGAAAATTGGGAGTGATTTCAATAATTTTGACAAATTATCGGTTTAATAGATTGAATTAGAAAATCAAATCTGCTAAAATTATGACGATGAAAGACAGAGTATTAAGAAATCGGACACTGGGGTGCACGTGAAGAAAGATTTTTGTTTGAGCCAACAGCCTTTAACAGGGAATTTGATTCCTTGCGGGAAGATTGAGCTCTTAATTGAGATTTTCAGAACGCGAGGTAGGATACCCACCTTGATAAAGGTTCAAACTCTCCTTTCACACGGCATCCCGGTTCCAATATTAAAGGGATAAGGATACTTGTTAAGAGAAAATTATTATCTTTCAATAACACAAAAAAATTTAGAAAAAAGAGATAATATAATTCGTGAAAAAGTCATGAAGTCGGAAATCTTAGAACTGGGTTGTATGACTCAACAGAGTTTCTCCGAAATTCGCATCTGACTTTTCTTAATTTCTCCAAGAAGTATTTCTGTCCTCGGCGGGAGGGAATAAGTGCATATAGTTTTATTGAGTCAAGTGATCGGACAAAACACAGGGATTTCAAACGTCCCCCTTGTTTTGATTCTTCCGATCATAATTTTTAGTTTTGTTCTCTGCATTATAACTTTTTGGCTCGGTTATGTTGTTAGCCTGAAAATCCAAAAAAGCCGTTTGGAAGACGCCAAAACACAAGCGCGAAAAATCATCGAAGACGCCAAAAGCGAAGCGGAATCTTATAAAAAGACGGCTAAACTCGAAGTCAGCGAAGAAGCAGCGAAAACTCGGGCTGATTTAGAGGCAAAGGAACGAAAATTTCAAAGAGAAATGTACCAGATAGAAAAAAGGCTCAACGACAGAACAGCGTCTTTGGATAAAAAGCAGGAATCGGTCAATACAAAGGAAAGAGACCTTGTCAAAAAGGAAAAAGACCTGGTCGTCAAAGAAAGAGCTTTAATGCTGAAAGCCGAAAAGCTCGATAATGAGCTCAAAGAAATCAGCAACAGGCTTCAAAGAATATCGAGGATGACTGTTCAAGAGGCAAAAAACGAACTTCTACAAAGCCTTGAGAACAAAGTCAAAAAAGAATCGGCTCAGATGATAAAGGACATAATCGACAGCGCTCAGAAAGAAGCCGACAAAGAAGCGGCTGAAATTGTAGTTTCAGCCATACAAAGGTGCGCTACCGACCACACCGTTGAATCCACAGTGTCGGTGGTCTCTCTGCCTTCAGAAGACATGAAAGGCAGAATTATTGGAAGAGAAGGCAGAAATATAAGGTCTTTTGAAAATCTCACTGGAATAGAGATAATTATCGATGACACTCCGGAAGCGATAACTCTATCAGGCTTCGACCCGGTCAGGAGGGAGATTGCCAGAATCGCGATGGAAAAACTCGTTTCGGACGGCAGAATAAACCCTGGAAGAATAGAAGTCGTTGTTGAAAAAGCGAAAAAAGAGATTGATGAAATAATCAAAAAAACCGCCGAAGAAACCGTCAACGAACTTGGAATATCCGAGTTCCACCCTGAAATTATGAAATATTTGGGCAGGCTAAGATACAGGACAAGTTACGGTCAAAATGTCCTGCAGCATTCAAAAGAAGTCGCGCATCTTTCCGCTCTAATGGCCGGAGAGTTAGGTCTTGATACCGCGCTGGCGAGAAGAAGCGGACTCCTTCACGACATAGGAAAAGCCGCTGATCATACCCTCGAAGGCACCCATGCTCTTATAGGAGCAGATATAGCTAAAAGGTACAACGAAGACTATATTGTCATTAACGCCATAGCGGCTCACCATGAAGAGGTCGAGCCGGTGTCTCCCATAGCTGTTCTAGTTCAAGCGGCGGATGCTATTTCCGGATCGAGACCTGGCGCCAGGAGAGACACCATAGAGGCTTATCTCGAAAGGGTCGAAAAACTCGAAGATATCGCAGTGGATGTCGAGGGAGTGGAAAAAGTTTTTGCCCTCCAAGCTGGCAGGGAACTCAGAGTCATTGTGGAGCCATCCAAGATATCCGACGCTGAAGCCATAGTGTTGTCTGGTGAGGTGGCGGCGAGGATCGAGAAAGAACTGAAGTACCCCGGGCAGATAAAAGTTACCGTCATAAGGGAAATCAGAGCCACCGAGTATGCAAAATAGAGTCAAAGTCGTATTTTTGGGAGATATAATCGGCAAACCCGGCAGGCAGGTTTGTAAAGCTTTGCTGCCTGAAATCATAAGTGAGTATTCTCCCGACGCTGTAATTGCGAACGGGGAAAACCTCGCTTCTGGATTTGGAATTTCCAAAAGGGTCGCTGAGGAGCTTTTGGAGTCGGGTGTTTCAGTGTTTACAGGAGGCAACCACTCCCTTCACGTTTCCGGAGCGGAAGAATGGTTTGAAAAGGAACAGAGGGTATTGATTCCAGCGAATTTCACAAAATACATCAAAGGTTCGAGAATTGCAGAAATAAAGACAGAAAATTCTTTTATATACGTCTTTTGTCTTGTCGGCAGACTTTTCATGAATCAGAGCGACAATCCATTTACCGTTGCGGGTTCCGTTCTCGAAGAGATTAAAAGGAGAAAAAAAGTTTTAAACCCTGTCATTGTTGTCGATTTTCACGCTGAAGCGACTTCGGAAAAAAAAGCGCTTTTTTACGAACTCGACGGAAAAGCGACTGCTGTTTTCGGGACGCACACTCATGTTGCGACTTCGGATGAATTTGTCTCTGAAAACGGGACCGCTTACATCACAGATGCCGGAATGGCAGGGGCTTTTGATTCAGTTATCGGCATGGGAGCCTCTGAATCTCTTGAGTCTCTGAAAACCGGAAGAAAAATGAGGTTGAAACCGGCATTTGGCGCGAAAAGACGGCTTGACGGAGTTTTTTTCGCGGCGGACTCTGAGACCGGAAAAGCCCTTGAAATAAAAAGGTTCACTAAATTTGCGGAGTTTTCAAGCATAGCGAACGGGGCGAGAATTGGAAACTAAAATACTGCAAGGAAAACCTGTTGCGGATGAAATCTACAGCGATTTGTCCGGCAAAATCGCGAGAATGCAGAGAAAACCATACCTCGTGGTATTTCTTGTAGGGGAAGATCCCGCTTCAAAATCGTACGTAAGCTCTAAAACCAAAGCCGCAAAAAAAATCGGGATCAGAGAAAACACTTTGGTTTTACCGACTGGCATCAAAGAAAATGAACTTGAGTATCTTGTAAAAAAATGCGCCGAAGAGGAGAACCCGGACGGAATCCTTGTTCAATTTCCTCTTCCGAGTCATATAAATCCCGAAAAGATTATCCTTTCAATCCCAGCGGAAAAGGACGTCGACGGACTTCACCCCCAGAATCTTGGGTCTCTCATGAGGGGCACCACAGGACATTACCCATGCACTCCATCAGGTGTTATTGCATTACTTGAGTACTATAGGATACAGACAAAAGGTAAAAATGCCGTCGTCTTGGGCAGAAGCCTAATAACCGGAAAACCAATGGCCAATCTTCTTCTCGATAAAGGCATTGACGCGACTGTAGCGGTCTGCCACAGCGCAACCCCTGATATATCGCGTTATACATCCAATGCAGAGATAGTGATTTCAGCTGTTGGAAGACCTTGTTTTTTGAAAAGTGAAATGGTCAAAGAAGGCTCGACGATAATTGACGTCGGCGTCAACAGGGTTCCATGCTCTTCATCGAAAAACGGGTACGTTTTAAAAGGAGACTCTGATTTTGATAATATGCTGGGTCGAGTCTCCGGAATTACCCCTGTCCCAGGCGGCGTAGGCCTTTTGACTGTCGCCATGCTCATGAAAAATACTGTAAAAGCAGCATTATTGAGAGAAAATAAAAATGGAAATACTGTCGGTCTCTCAGCTCAACGGGCAAGCGAAGAGAATCCTTGAGGTCGAATTTTCACGGATAGCAGTCCGGGGAGAAATTTCGAA